>CAUVUZ010000004.1:0-45036 GCA_963555095.1 uncultured Streptococcus sp.
GCTAAATCGTTAGGTCGGGTAACTGGCGCGGGGGTTCGAATCCCCCATTCTCCGTATACAGAGAGCTATAAAGCGAGTGTAGGAGTTTAAATCAACTTATACCTATTAATTAAATATTTTGGAGAATTACTCAAGAGGCTGAAGAGGACGGTTTGCTAAATCGTTAGGTCGGGTAACTGACGCGGGGGTTCGAATCCCCCATTCTCCGTAATATAATTTGAGAATCTTTGTCAACTCTAGTGGGTTGGTGAAAAGTCATATTCTGGAGAGAGCCACATTGGCACTCTCTTTTTTTGGCTCTTTATCCTTGAGAAAGGTTTGAAAGACAGCCTGAAAGTGAGGGTGGACCAGCTTGAGATTATTTTCAATGAGTTCGAAAAAATTCTCTGCCTCCTTGTTCTGAAAGTTAAAAAACAAGAGCTGATAGAGATTATAGTGTTTTTTCAGGTCTGGCGATAAAAGCGTTTATGACTTAGTTTCCGACTCTCTTGTTGGATGAGTTTCCAGTAGCGTTTGATTGCCTTATATTCATGCGATCTCCTATCAAACTGATTCATGATTTGGATGCGAAGGCAGCTCATAGCACGGCCTAGATTTTGTACAATGTGAAAGCAATCGAGGATGATTTTAGCAGAAGGAAAGAGTTTCTTAGCGATGTCGTAGTAGGAGCTAAACATGTCCATTGTAATGACTTTCATTCCATTTCGGACCTGTCTAGAATAAGGAAATGATTGTGAATCGTTGCTTGAGTCCGTCCGTCTAAGATAGCTAGGATCTTATTTGAATCAAAATCTTGTGCAATGAAGCTCATCTTGCCTTTCTTGAAGCTGTATTTATCCCAAGACATGTGAGGTGGAAGATAAATCTGTCTTGAATTTGAACTCTTTCAGTTTACGAATGACGGTGGAAGTGGGAGATAGCCAAGCTTTCAGCGATGACCGTCATAGGGACTTTCTCGATTAATTTTTGAGAGATTTGGTGGTTTTTCTTGCCTAAGGGAGTCTCTGCGACAGCCATTTTTTTTCAGACTTTACAGCGGAAGTGCCGTTTCCTTAGACGAATTAGGGTTTTGTATCCCGCACATTCTAGATAAGGGATTTTAGATTCTTTTTGAAAATCATATTTCTTCAGTGATTTCCTTGTGGGGGATCCATATTGATAATATCTACACTCTTGATGTTAGGGTCTTTAATATCAAGTAGTTTTGTGATGAAATGTAATAGTTCCATAAGATTCTTTCCAATGATGGTTTGGTCGCTTTTCATTATAGATCTTTTGGGACTTTTTTCTAGGCATCTCCATAGTGGTTTTACTCACTACAGAATTATAGAGCTCTATTATCTAATGCTGTTTCAGTAACTTTCATACTAGAAAAAATCATAAATAGACTAGATTTAGTGGTATACTAAGGTTAGGGACTTTAAGTGGCTGGAGATAATCGAGATGAAAAATGGAGTAAAATTTCATAGTATTTTTTATAGATTTATACTATTTATCTTTGTAGTATTTCTAACTGTGATTTCAATGATCTTAGATGCAAAAAAAGCGCAAATTCGCTTTTTTAACCTATCTTTGACTATCGGACAAGAGGAGTTGAAGGTTGTTACAGTTGCGGTTTTGCTCCTTACTTTTCTTCTATCTTTCTTGTTCAAATGGAAGTGTTTAATCCATAAAACTGGGATTTATCTAAGAAAAATTGATTTATTTATAGCTTGGGATGAGATTAGAGGTTTTAGCCATGTCTGGATAAATGAATATCATCGTGGACCTCATGGTTTCCCGTTCTATAATCGTAAGACGCTTGTTATTTATAGAGAAAATTATCAGCCGATTTGCCTTTATAATATTTCAATATTGGCCTTATATGTGGCTAAATGTTATCATCCAAAATTGAAAACTAATATAGTCTCAGCAACGTTAGCAAGTCTCTTCAATATGGCTTTAAATGCATGGTTCTTGTACGAGATGTTTAGTAAAAATTTGGTGAATATAAAAGCTGAAGTCTTTATGTTTTGGCTGCTTTTGTATGCTGTTAAAGTTTTTGCACTTCCATTGGTCATGCTTGGACACGAAAATCACTGCTATGGGGTTTCTTTGGTACATAGCACGGCATATAAAAAGAATGCTTCGAAAGCTATTAACCTGTAAATTGTTGATAGGAAGCTAGCTATTTATATATCTGTTACTTTTCTACATTCAAAAAGCACTATATGTTGCTAGTTGAGGTTCTAGACATCATATAGTGCCGTTGTTAAATCCAGCTAGTGAGTGAGATTTCACCACTATTAAGCCAGATTTCTGTCTGGTCATCAAACTGGATAAGGAGTTGTCCTTTATCGGAGATGTCTTTGGCAACTCCTTTTTTTTCAGTTTGCTCTTGGATAAAACTGACCTTTCTTCCTAGAACAAGAGAGTGTTCTTTATAAAGATAGAGTAGTTCTTCGGGTGCTGTTTGGTAGAAACAACGCCAAATTTCTGAGATTAGTTCGTTTCGTGTGATAGGAGCTGGTGGTGTAAAGAGACTTCCAGCTTTTTCTTTTATCTCTTTGGGAAAATCGCTGATGGCAAAGTTGATTCCAACGCCGATAATGACATCTGTAACCACCCCTGTCTCAACTGATGTCATTGCTTCGGTGAGGATACCTGCCATCTTTTTATTTTTAAAGTAGATGTCATTTACCCATTTGATATCTACTTCTATCATAGTTAGGTTTTTAATGGCTTTGTAGACTGCAGCAGCTACAAGGAGAGTATAGGAAGGGAGTTTTTCATAGGGAAGATTGGGTTGAATATGCAGGGACATATAGATTCCGCCCTGAGATGGAGAATAGTAGGGGCGTTGAAAGCGACCACGACCTGCTGTTTGACATGTGGAAAGATAGAGACTATTTCCCAGGCTTCCACCTTCAATCCCTTCTTTTGCATCTGTTTGGGTTGATTTGGTTTCAGATTTGTAGCGAATGGTTAATTTGGTTTTCTCCTGAATCAAATCAGGTAATATCAAATCGCCTTGAATAAGTTTGTAGCCTCTATTTTTAATACTGTCAATTTCTAGACCTTCTTGTTGAAGACGTTGGATTGCTTTCCATATGGATGTACGACTTAAATTCAGTTCTTCTCCGATTTTTTCTCCGCTAACATAGTCGTTTTCTCTAGCTAATATTTGGTAGACTAGTTGGTGTGATTTCATTGATTTTCCTTTCTAGCTAAGAGGGAGTGAGAGAGTTCTTTTCGAGTTTGACTCGGTGTTTTATGAAAAAACTGCTTGTAGGCTTTTGAGAAATGGAGTGGATCTGAAAAACCCACGGAGTATGCAATGACTTTGATCGTTTCATTGGTGTGCTCTAGTAACTGTTGAGCACGGTTCATTCGAACGAAAAGTAAATACTCTTTTGGAGAGAGTTGGTGAAATTCTTTAAATACACTAGTTAAGTAACTTCTATGAACCGATAGCTCTTTTGCTAAATCTTGAATTGTGAGTGATTGAGGGTAGTGACTATCTATCAATCGTTTGCAGTCAAGATAGAGTTGGTGGGTTGATGAAATATTCTCTTTTTTCTGATTGGGAGCAATAGTTCCTAGATGAAACATTAGTTCATGGAGTTGTCCCATGATGTGGAGTTGAGCCAATTCATTCGATTTTGTAATCTGAGCGAAACGGACAATATCTGAGATGAGTTTTGCAGTTGTCTGTGTATGACAGTTTTTTGATTGGATGAGGTAGGATTGGTCAGAAATTTGAGATAGAGCAAAGTAGTCAGGTGCCCTCCCTCCAGTGATCCCTAACCAGTAGTAAGCCCAAGGATTCTGGCTATCTGCTTGATAGAAGGTTAATTCATCTGGTTTTAGTAAAAAGAAATCTCCTGCCTTTAAATCAACAATTTTACCCTTATAATGGAATTGACCTTTTCCTTTAGTAATGTAATGTAGTACATAGGTCTCTCGAATAGCTGGGCCAAAAGAGTAGTTAGGCGTGCATTCTTCATAACCGTAAAAGCTAAGAGAAAGATCAATTGTTCCAGTCTGGTATTCTGAAAAAACGAGCATGTGCCACCTCCTACCTAACATTTTACCATACTTTGTAGACATTTCTCTATTTTAGAAAGCGCTTTTATGTGATAAAATTTTATCAAGAAATCGAAGAGGTAATATATATGGGAGTTCGAATAGAGAATAATCTATTTTACGTTGAGAGTAACGGTCTAAGTTTGATTATTGAAAATAGGGATGGGTTCTTATTATTAAAACATTTAGGAAAGACTATTAAGAACTATAGAGGTGCCAATAGTGTTTGTGAACGAGATCATGCTTTTTCTGGTAATCCAACAGCTACCAATCGAACCTTTAGTTTGGATACGCAACGTCAAATTTTTGGACAACATGGTTTGGGTGACTTTAGGAAACCAACTTTACAGGTTCAGCACGATGAAACTGAAGTAACAGACTTTCGATTTGTAGAAGCAAAGATTTTAAAAGGTCAGAATGGTCCACAGGGCTTACCTTCTCCACACAACATGGATGATACAGAGACTCTTGCCTTGATTTTAAAAGATTCTCAAGCTAAACTTAGTCTGACTTTGTATTATACTGCTTTTGATAATGATGCGACAATTGCTAGCTACAGCAAATTGGAGAATAATAGTAATCAGGAAGTTGTCATCCACAAGGATTTTTCTTTTATGGCTGATTTTCCCGCTGCGGCTTACGAGATTGTAACTCTGCAGGGTGCTTATGCTCGTGAAAAGACTGTTCGACGTCAACAGGTAGAACAAGGAATCTTCTCAATTAGTTCGAACCGTGGTGCTTCTGGCCATGCTCAAACACCAGCTCTTCTATTATGTGATCAAGGAGTCACAGAGGATGCTGGAAATGTGTTTGCCCTGCAACTAATGTATAGTGGAAACTTTGAAGCTTTTGTTCAAAAGAATCAGTTGAATGAAGTTCGGGTGGCTATTGGCATTAATCCAGAAAATTTTTCTTGGAAGTTAGATCCTGAGGAAAATTTTGAAACACCGGTAGCTTTAGTGGCTTATTCAGATAAGGGATTAACTGGTATTAGTCATGAAAGTCAGAATTTTGTACTTAAGCACATTATGCCAAGTCAGTTTTCTAAAAAAGAACGTCCAATTCTAATCAATAACTGGGAAGCAACTTACTTTGACTTTCAGAGAGAAAAACTATTAGAATTGGCAGATGAGGCTAAGAAAGTTGGAATTGAACTTTTTGTATTAGATGATGGGTGGTTTGGTAATCGCTTTGATGATAATCGGGCTTTAGGTGATTGGGTTGTGAATGAGAAAAAACTGGGTGGAAGCCTTGAAAGTCTGATTTCAGCGATCCATGAAAGAGGTTTGCAGTTTGGGCTTTGGTTAGAACCGGAGATGATTTCTGTAGATAGCGATTTGTATCGCAAACATCCTGACTGGGCCATTCAGGTCCAAGGATATGAGCATACTTACTCTCGAAATCAATTAGTACTTAATCTTGCCAATCCTCAGGTAGTAGAATATTTGAAAAATGTCTTAGATGAACTCCTCTCTCATCATAAGATTGACTACATCAAATGGGATATGAATCGTAATATTACTAATTTGGGGAATGGTTCAGTTTATCTGGAAACCCAGATGCAATCTCATCAGTACATGCTGGGGCTTTACGAACTCGTTTCTTATCTGACAGAGAAACACCGTCATATTCTCTTTGAGTCCTGCTCTGGTGGCGGTGGCAGAAATGATCTTGGTATGATGCGTTATTTCCCACAAGTCTGGGCTAGTGATAATACTGATGCCATAGCACGTTTACCTATACAGTATGGATCATCCTATCTCTATCCAACCATTTCTATGGGAGCTCATGTGTCAGCTGTACCGAATCATCAGATGGGACGAATGACACCATTGGAAACTCGTGGTCATGTAGCAATGATGGGAAATCTGGGTTATGAGCTTGATTTGACAAGTTTATCAGATGATGAGAAAGCTGAGATTGCTAATCAGGTGAACTTGTATAAAGAATTGCGACCAGTAGTCCAGTTGGGAAATCAGTATAGGTTAATCAATCCCGATGCTGAATCCAATGAAGCAGCTCTACAATTTAACTATGGAAATCAAACAATTGTAACCTACGTCCGAGTCTTATCAGTTGTGGAAACAATGGAAACAACTTTAAAGTTAAAAGATTTGGATGAAGAGGGACGGTATGAATTACAGGAAAATGGTGTAGTTTATTCAGGTGCAGAACTCATGTATGCGGGTATTACTATGGAGCTTCCGCAGGGAGATTATCTCAGCAGGCAGTTACATTTCATTAGAAGATAAGGAGATAAAATCATGAGATGGTATAAAAAGATGAGCTTAATTGTTACTACAGGACTCTGCCTTTTGGGACTGTCAGCTTGTAGTAGTCAAGAGGAGTCAACTGATGGCAAGGTAACGATTGAGTTTTTTAACCAGAAGACCGAGATGGCAGATACCTTGCAAAGAATAGTGGATGATTTTGAGAAGGAATACCCTAATATTGATGTGAAGTTGACAACAGTGCCCGCAGCAGGTATTGTCCTAAAAACGCGTGTTTTATCAGGGGACGTGCCAGATATTGTCAATATCTACCCTCAAAATATGGATTTCCAAGAGTGGGCTAAGGCAGGTTATTTTGCAGATATGACAGGGAAATCCTATCTTGAGAACGTTAAGAATGACTATGCTAAAAAGTATGCGATTAATGACAAAGTTTATAGTGTGCCTTTAACGGCCAACCTTTATGGAATCTATTACAATAAAACGAAGTTTAAAGAATTAGGACTTGAGGAACCGAAGACTTTTAAAGAATTTCAAGAGATTGTTAAAAAGATAAAAGATAGTGGAAATTCTCCATTTGCAGTTGCAGGCAATGAAGGCTGGACATTAAATGGTTACCACCAACTTTCTCTCATTACTATTACAGGTAGTGGAGATGCGGCTAATAATTACCTTCGCTTTTCAAAACCAAACGCTATCTCTGCAGATGATGCTATTTTAAAAGCAGATGCAGAACGACTCGATTTATTAGCAGATAATGCTCAAGATGGTTGGCGTGGTGCCTCTTATAATGATGCGGTGGTAGCATTTTCGAGTGAAAAAGCCTTGATGATGCCACAAGGATCATGGGCATTAGCGGCAATTAATCAACAGGATCCAAAATTTGAGGTGGGGATGTTTGCCTTTCCAGGAGAAGAAGTAGGAAAAGAAGTTACCGTTGGTGCAGGGGACATGGCATTATCAACTTCAGCTACTACCAAACATCCTAAGGAAACCGAAGAATTTATCAGCTATATGACTAGTCCAAAAGCTATGCAGTCATACTATGATGTAGATGGATCACCAGTTGCGGTGAAAGGCATACAGGAAAAAGAAGATTCAGCGCTTGCAGATATTTCTAAACTGGCGTTTACGGATAAACATTATGTTTGGTTGGGCCAACGCTGGAACTCTGAAGAAGACTTTTTTAATCTAAGTGCAGGTTATCTGATGGATAAAAATCTGAAAAATATGGCAAATAATCTCAATGCTTTCTTTAATCCAATGAAGGCAGATTTGGACTAGAATAGGAGTTAAGATGATATGGCTATTCGAAAATTTTTAAATAAATACTGGGGTTGGACATTTTTGCTTATCCCGCTTGCTTTACAAGCGATCTTCTTTTACTTTCCAATGGTACAAGGTGCTTTCTATAGTTTGACTAACTGGACTGGATTGACCTATAATTATAAATTTGTTGGTTTAAATAACTACAAATTGCTGATGATTGATGGGAAATTCTTCACAGCTATTGCTTTTACTTTGATTTTAACTCTGGCATTGATTGTTGGGGAAATTGTGATTGGGATGATTGTGGCGCGTGCCTTGAATGCTAAAATGAAGGGGCAAACCTTCTTCCGTGCCTGGTTCTTCTTTCCAGCTGTTTTGTCAGGTTTGACAGTTTCCTTGATTTTCAAACAATTCTTCAACTATGGTCTTCCAACGATTGGAAAAATTTTAGGAATTAGCTTTTTACAAGAGAGTCTATTAGGAACACCTGTCGGAGCGGTAGTGGCAACTATTTTTGTTCTTCTATGGCAAGGAGTAGCAATGCCAATTATTCTCTTTCTTGCTGGTCTTCAGAGTATTCCAAATGATATTTTAGAGGCGGCATCAATTGATGGTGCTACAAGTAAACAAACCTTTTGGAAGATTGAATTACCCTATTTACTACCAACGATTTCTATGGTTTTTATTCTGGCTCTTAAGTCTGGTTTGACAGCCTTTGACCAAATTTTTGCCTTGACGAGTGGTGGTCCAAATAATGCTACAACGTCTCTTGGACTTTTAGTCTACAACTATGCTTTCAAGAGTAATCAATATGGATATGCGAATGCAATTGCCTTGATTTTATTCTTAATTATTGGAATTGTTTCTCTTATCCAAATCAAGCTATCAAAGAAATTTGAAATCTAATAGAGGAGTCCTACACATGAAAAAAGAAGAAAAATTGAATCAGTTTTGGAAATATGTCCTCTTGATAGTCGGTGGTATTCTTATACTTGTTCCTTTGTTGGTAACAGTATTTAGTTCTTTCAAAACAACTAAGGATATCATGAATCATTTCTTTAGTTTGCCCAATCCTTTTACCTTAAGTAATTATGAACGATTAATTTCGGATGGAATTGGAGGCTATTTCTGGAATTCAGCAGTTATTACGGTGTTATCATTGATTGTAGTAGCTTTCTTTATACCAGCTGCAGCTTATTCCATTGCTCGAAATATGTCCAAGAAAAAAGCCTTTGCAATTATGTATTCGCTCTTGATCTTAGGGATATTTGTTCCATTTCAGGTGATTATGATTCCCATCACAGTTATGATGAGTAAACTCGGTCTAGCAAATATGTGGGGGCTAGTAATACTCTACCTAACTTATGCTATTCCACAGACTCTTTTCTTGTATGTTGGCTATATAAAAATCAGTGTACCTGATAGTTTGGATGAAGCTGCGGAAATTGATGGGGCTGATCGTTTTACAATTTATCGTCGAATCATTTTTCCAATGTTGAAGCCCATGCATGCGACAACTTTGATTATCAATGCTCTCTGGTTCTGGAATGACTTTATGTTGCCACTCTTGATTCTGAATAAGGATTCCAAGATGTGGACTTTACCTCTCTTCCAATACAACTATCAGGGTCAGTACTTCAATGACTATGGCCCAAGTTTTGCATCTTATATTGTGGGAATTGTAACGATAACCATTGTTTACCTCATCTTCCAAAAACATATCATTTCAGGAATGAGTAACGGGGCAGTGAAGTAAGAAAGTGCTTAGGGAATTTATAATTCCATACATAGAGGAACAGTTCAGCTTGTTGACAATTCTATGTAGAAAACAAGAAAGTAGTACTTAGTTGCTTGCAGTCTATATTAGTACGAGTTCGATGTGAACAAAAATCTAAAAATATCTTTCATTTACGAAGCCAGGTCATATAAGACTTGGCTTTCATCAGAAAAAGGAGAACATTTATGACCATTCAAAATAAAACTATGTTGATTACTTACTCAGACAGTCTTGGAAATAACCTTAAAGACTTATATGCGAATCTGGAAGAACATTTTGGAGATGCTATTGGGGGAGTTCACCTTCTACCATTTTTCCCGTCAACAGGTGATCGTGGATTTGCGCCTGTTGACTATGACGAAGTGGATCCAGCGTTTGGTGATTGGGAGGATGTTAAGCGTTTAGGTGAGAAATATTATCTTATGTTTGACTTTATGATTAACCATATTTCTCGTCAATCTAAGTATTATAAGGACTATCAAGAAAAACATGAAGCTAGTGAATTTAAAGATCTCTTTCTAAACTGGGATAAGTTTTGGCCAGAAAATCGTCCGACACAAGCTGATGTGGATTTAATTTACAAACGTAAGGATCGTGCACCAAAGCAAGAAATTCTTTTTGCAGATGGTTCAGTAGAACATTTGTGGAATACCTTTGGTGAGGAGCAGATTGATCTTGATGTGACCAAAGAAGTAACGATGACATTCATCCGTAAGACCATTCAGCACCTGGCAAGTAATGGTTGTGATTTGATTCGTCTAGATGCCTTTGCTTATGCAGTGAAGAAATTGGATACCAATGATTTCTTTGTGAAACCAGATATTTGGAATTTATTGGACAGAGTTCGAGATATCGCTGCTGAGTATGGGACAGAGCTCTTACCAGAGATTCATGAACACTATTCGATTCAGTTTAAAATAGCAGATCATGATTACTATGTTTACGATTTTGCCCTTCCAATGGTGACTCTTTATACTCTTTACAGTTCCAGAACAGAGCGTTTGGCCAAGTGGTTGGAGATGAGCCCGATGAAGCAATTTACGACACTAGATACTCATGATGGGATTGGAGTGGTAGATGTCAAGGATATCCTGACCGATGAGGAAATTGACTATGCTTCAAATGAGCTCTATAAGGTAGGAGCGAATGTCAAACGTAAGTACTCCAGTGCAGAGTATAACAATCTAGATATCTACCAAATCAATTCAACCTATTATTCTGCGCTTGGAGATGATGATGTCAAGTACTTCCTCGCTCGTCTGATTCAAGCTTTTGCTCCAGGCATTCCTCAGGTTTACTATGTGGGTCTATTAGCAGGAAAAAATGACTTGAAATTGTTAGAAGAAACCAAAGAAGGTCGAAATATTAATCGCCATTACTATAGCAAGGAGGAAATAGCAGAAGAAGTTCAACGTCCTGTGGTGAAGTCTCTTCTCAATCTATTTTCTTTCCGTAATCAATCAGAGGCCTTTGACCTAGAAGGGACTATTGAGATAGAAACACCAACAGCTCACAGTATTGTAATCAAACGTCAAAATAAAGATAAGTCCGTAACAGCAGTAGCAGAAATTGATTTGCAAAGTCAGACCTATCAAGTAGTGGAAAATGGCAGAAAAATTCAGTTCTAATGCTATATTAATGAAAGAGTTTTTTTGTGGCGAAAACGTGTTCATTGTTCCCAAATGACGGAAAAAATGGTAGAATATAAAGATAGTTTAGCATTTATCTTCTGGAGAAATCCAGAACAGAAAGGATCCGTTTTGAAATCAATTGGATTACTGGATAAGATAAGAGGGCTTTCGAAAAAAGATTTCTTTTTGTATCTGATGATCATGAGTATCTTTTTACCTTTTTATTTGTTCTTAGCACTCTTTGCTTTATATTTGATAGGTTTACTTGTTACTGGGGAAATGAAGGGAATTATCAAAGGATTGGCAAAACATCCTGTACTTCTCTTTTTTATTGCCTACAGTAGTATCATCTCCATCGTCGCCAAGAACTGGCTTGGATTGGTTGCATCTTTACTGATGTTTCTCTTCCTCATTTTCTTTAGTTTTTATCAGAAACGTCTGACGCATGCTTTCTTTCGACTGATTCTGCAGACAATCTTGTTTGGTAGTGTGCTCTCTGCTGTTTTTGCTACTTTGGAACATTTCCAAATTGTAAAGAAATTTAATTATGCCTTTCTTTCGCCCAATATGCAAGTATGGCACCAGAACCGTGCAGAGGTGACCTTCTTTAATCCTAACTACTATGGGATCATTTGTTGCTTCTGTATCATGATTGCCTTTTACCTCTTTACAACGACGAAGTTAAGATGGTTAAAAATCTTTTGTGTGCTAGCAGGTTTTGTGAATCTATTTGGTTTGAATTTTACACAAAATAGAACAGCCTTTCCTGCCATCATCGCTGGTGCAATCATTTATCTCTTTACAACCATTAAAAACTGGCGTGCCTTCTGGCTCAGTATTGGAGTTTTCGGGATTGGCCTTTGTTTCCTCTTCTCAAGCGATTTGGGTGTCCGTATGGGAACACTAGATTCTTCAATGGAGGAGCGTGTTTCAATCTGGAATGCGGGTATGACTTTGTTTAAACAAAATCCGATCTGGGGTGAGGGTCCACTGACCTATATGAATTCCTATCCGAGAATCCATGCACCTTACCACGAACACGCGCATAGTCTTTACATCGATACTATTTTAAGTTATGGTTTGATTGGAACCATTCTCTTATCCATTTCTTCGGTTATCCCGGTTCACATGATGATGGATATGAGTCAGGAGTCTGGCAAACGACCAATTATCGGTCTTTATCTCTCCTTCCTTACAGTAGTCGCTGTACATGGAATTTTTGACTTGGCTCTCTTCTGGATACAGTCAGGATTCATCTTCTTGCTGGTTATGTGCAGTCTACCACTGGAACATCGAACACTGGTATCCGAAATGACAGATTAAGTTAATAAATAGTGAAGATCTTCTACTTTAGGTAGGAGGTCTTTTTTGTTGGTGAAAATTATTTCTAAGTCGAAATAGTTGACAGATGGAATGAGAGGTGTTACAATAAAAACAATTCGATATAGAAATAAAATGGAGAGATCATGAAAGATAGTCATTTAGTAGCCCATCATATTCGTTTGTTGAATGGGCGGATTTTTCAAAAGTTATTAAGTCAGGATTCTGAGGCCCTTTATCGGAGTGAACAGGGAAAGATTTTAGCGGTTTTATGGAATAGTGAGACAGGCTGCGCTACAGCAACAGATATTGCGCTAGCGACTGGTCTTGCTAACAATACGCTAACAACCATGATTAAGAAACTTGAGGAGCAAAACCTAGTTATCATTAGCCCATGTGGAATAGATAAGAGAAAGAAGTATGTCAAGTTGACAGAGCAGGGTTGGTTCCAGAAAGAAGTTGGTCATCGTGTTAGTCAAAAGTTGGATGCTATTTTTTATAAAGGTTTCTCAGAGGAAGAAATTCGCCAGTTTGAAAGTTATCAGGAACGCATTTTAGACAATCTGAAAGAGAAAGCAAATGAGGAATAAAATATGTCAAAACAAGTTGAAAATGCGCAAAATTTATATATTCATGCCATTCAAGACGGGTGTGTTGCTGAGGCTCAAGCCCAGTCTGTAGGGGATACCTACATTCAACACTCGACAGGTGTACCAGATGGGAAAGAAGGGTTTGCGGCATTCTTTGCAAATTTCTTTGAGCGCCATCCCGAGCGTGAGATGAAAATTGTTCGCACTATTGAAGACGGAAATCTAGTCTTCGTCCATGTTCATCAATATCTCAATGGTGGGGAAGCTCAATGGGTGACGACAGATACTTTCCGTGCGGATGAGAATGGTCGTATCGTGGAGCATTGGGATGTTATTGACTACTATCGAACACCTGAAAACGACCAATTAGACCAGATTTTTGGAGATTTTAAGATCAAGGATTTGGATAAGACAGCAGAAAATAAAAAGTTGGTTCGCCGTTTCTTGACAGAAATTTTCCAAAATGGGGAACTGGAGCAGTGGAGTGACTTTGTGGCAGAAGATTTGATTCAGCATAATCATGAGATTGGACAAGGAAGTGATGCTTATAAAAACTATGTGGCTGAGCACGGGGTTACTTTCGACTTTGTTTTCCAGCTTTTGGGACAAGGAAATTATGTGGTCAGCTATGGACAGACTCAGATTGATGGAGTTGCCTATGCCCAGTATGACATCTTCCGTTTGGAGAATGGCTTGATTGTGGAGCATTGGGATAATAAGGAAGTTATGCCTAAGGTAGAAGATTTGACCAACCGAGGAAAATTTTAAATTGAGGACTAAGAATGATTGAATACAAAAATGTAGCGCTACGCTACACAGAAAAAGATGTTTTGAGAGATGTTAATTTACGAATCGAGAATGGAGAGTTTATGGTTTTAGTTGGGCCATCTGGATCTGGTAAGACAACCATGCTCAAGATGATCAATCGCCTCTTGGAACCTACGGATGGCGATATTTATATGGATGGCAAGCGCATCAAAGACTATGATGAGCGTGAGCTGCGCCTTTCCACAGGCTATGTTTTACAGGCCATTGCTCTGTTTCCCAATCTAACGGTTGCGGAAAATATTGCTCTCATTCCTGAGATGAAGGGCTGGACTAAGGAAGAAATTGCGAAGAAAACAGAAGAGCTTTTGGATAAGGTTGGTTTACCAGTAGCTGAGTATGGACATCGACTTCCAAGTGAATTATCTGGTGGGGAACAGCAACGGGTTGGTATTGTTCGTGCTATGATTGGTCAGCCTAAGATTCTCCTCATGGATGAGCCCTTTTCGGCCTTGGATGCTATTTCGAGAAAACAGCTACAGGTTCTGACGAAAGAATTGCATAAAGAGTTTGGGATGACAACGATTTTTGTGACCCATGATACGGATGAAGCTTTGAAATTGGCGGACCGTATTGCTGTTTTGCAGGATGGAGAGATTCGTCAGGTGGCGAATCCTGATACCATTTTAAAAGCTCCTGCAACAAACTTTGTAGCAGACTTGTTTGGAGGTAGTGTTCATGACTAATTTGATATCAACTTTTCAGGATCGTTTTGGTGACTGGGTAACAGCTCTATCTCAACATTTGCAGTTGTCACTGTTGACCTTGTTACTAGCTATTTTTATCGCTATTCCTTTGGCTGTTTATCTTCGCTATCATGAGAAGTTGGCGGACTGGGTCTTGCAGATTGCAGGGATTTTCCAGACCATTCCGTCTCTGGCCTTATTGGGACTTTTTATCCCCTTGATGGGAATTGGAACCTTGCCTGCTTTGACAGCACTAGTGATTTATGCGATTTTCCCAATTTTGCAAAATACCATCACTGGGCTAAAGGGAATTGATCCAAGTCTGCAAGAGGCTGGGATTGCCTTTGGGATGACCAGATGGGAGCGTCTCAAGAAGTTTGAAATTCCACTTGCCATGCCTGTCATTATGTCTGGGATTCGGACGGCAGCGGTCTTGATCATCGGTACGGCGACCTTGGCTGCCTTGATTGGTGCAGGGGGACTGGGTTCCTTTATCCTTTTGGGAATTGACCGCAATAATACTAGTCTGATTTTGATTGGGGCCCTTTCTTCTGCAGTGCTCGCCATTGCCTTTAACTTCCTACTAAAAGTGATGGAAAAAGCAAAATTGCGGACGATTTTCTCTGGTTTTGCCTTGGTGACCATATTGCTCGGTCTGTCTTATAGTCCAGCCCTCTTAGCTCAAAAAGAGAAAGAAAACTTGGTGATTGCTGGAAAATTAGGACCAGAACCCGAAATTTTGGCAAACATGTATAAACTCCTCATTGAAGAAAATACCAGTATGACTGCGACTGTGAAACCGAATTTTGGGAAAACAAGTTTCCTCTATGAAGCTCTGAAAAAAGGAGATATTGATATCTATCCTGAATTTACCGGTACGGTGACTGAAAGTTTGCTTCAGCCATCACCGAAAGTGAGTCATGAGCCAGATCAGGTTTATCAAGTGGCGCGTGATGGTATTGCCAAACAGGATCATCTAGCCTATCTCAAACCTATGTCTTATCAAAATACCTACGCTGTAGCTGTTCCGAAAAAAATTGCTCAAGAATATGGCTTGAAGACCATTTCGGACTTGAAAAAAGTGGAAGGGCAGCTGAAGGCAGGCTTTACACTTGAGTTTAATGACCGTGAAGATGGAAATAAGGGCTTGCAATCAATGTATGGTCTCAATCTCAACGTAGCGACCATGGAGCCAGCCCTCCGCTATCAGGCAATTCAGTCAGGCGATATTCAAATTACGGATGCCTATTCGACCGATGCAGAATTGGCGCGTTATGATTTACAGGTCTTGGAAGATGACAAGCAACTCTTCCCACCTTATCAAGGAGCGCCACTCATGAAAGAAGCTTTGCTTAAGAAGCATCCTGAGTTGGAGACAGTTCTCAATAAACTAGCTGGTAAAATTACTGAAAGCCAGATGAGCCAGCTCAACTACCAAGTCGGTGTTGAAGGCAAGTCAGCAGAACAAGTAGCCAAGGAATTTCTACAAGAACAAGGATTGTTGAAGAAATAAATAGAGAGGAAAGCCAGTGGAAGCCACTAGCAATTTTCTTCAGCAGACAAAATCCCATCTCGAATTATAGACGAGATGGGATTTTTAATGTTAGAGTAAGATAAACAAGAGAGCAATCAAAGCCGCTAGTGTGCCCCTTATAATGTGGTGCGATATATGTTGGTTTTCTTGCTGTCGCCCATTCCAGTAAGCACCGTAGCAGATGATGCTAGAGCCCACTATCCATAAGATGATCGTTGCTAGTGGAACGAAGAAAAAGATAGCAAGAGCTAGTGAAGTGAGACAACTGCCGACCAAGATGCACGTGTTTCCCAGACTGTAGTTCTTTTGTTTCATGGCTGCGAAAGCTGCCGCGAGATGAAGGAGGGAAAAAATAAGAGCCAATACAATCGTTAGAATTCCTAGGATAATAGAAGTTAACATGGTTGATTCCTTTCTTCGTGATAGGATTAAATTTCGAGTGATTTTGTAGAAGTTATCTCAATCACATCTAAGTAAAATCTCACTACTTGGTCTTCAGTATAAGATTTTCCTTTTTTTAGCCACCAGGTCAGTGTTTCGATAAAATTGGTTACTACAAAATGTTTGAGGTAGGAGGCCGGTATGTTCGGATAGGCCTCTTGCAAATCCTCCGCTACCATGGGGTAAACATGGTGTTCGAGTTCCTTGTGTAGTTGGCGGAGAAAGTAGTCGTTTTTGGAAAAAAGAAGACTGGTGACATGATCTTGGTTTTTTTGAAAATGTAAAAAGATATGAGCGAGGTAGTCTTCTGTAGTCAAGTGTTCTTCCCTTTCAAAGAGATGATGAAAGAGGTAGCGACAGAGTTCATCTAAAAGCAGTTCCTTACTCTCGTAGTGACAGTAAAAAGTGGAGCGCCCAACATCTGCCAAGTCAATGATATCTTGGACAGTAGTAGCATCATAGCCCTTGTCGTTCAAAACTTGTAGAAAAGCTTGATAAATGGCTTTTTTCGTCTTGCTAACCCGACGATCTCTTTTTTGCATATAGACACTTGAGACAAACTGTTCAGAACTGAATAAGGCTGACAGTTTGCTTCTATCCTTTCTTTGGATTTTATTAGATAATACAAATGAAAGAAGTATATATACCTATTATACCAAAGGAGGGAGAGAAATGAGTTCTAAAACATCTATCTGGCTAGCCTTTTTCTTGAATCTATCATTTTCTGTTGTCGAATTTATTTTTGGAGGCATCTTCAATTCAAGTGCGGTCTTAGCGGATGCGGTTCATGATTTGGGCGATGCCCTTGCCATAGGCTTATCAGCTTGCTTGGAAACTATTTCCAATCGTCAGGAAGACAAACGTTATACACTTGGTTATAAACGCTTCAGTCTGCTAGGCGCCATGCTGACTGCTTTGATCCTTTTGACAGGATCTTTCATGGTGCTCTTGGAGAATATTCCTCGTCTCCTATCCCCTCAGCCTGTCAACTACCAAGGGATGCTGTGGTTGGGGATTCTTGCGATTCTTATTAATCTCTTGGCTAGTCTAATCGTTCGTAAGGGTCAGACCAAGAACGAAGCTATCCTGACCTTGCATTTTTTAGAAGATATTCTGGGTTGGCTAGCGGTCATTCTGGTTGCTGGTGTTTTGTATGTGACTGACTGGTACTTTCTTGATCCACTCTTGTCTCTTTTAATTTCTAGTTTTATCCTCTGGAAAGCCATTCCTCGCTTTTGGTCAACACTTAAGATTTTCTTAGATGCTGTGCCTGAAGGGATCGAGACTGCTAAGCTAGAGAAAGAGTTAGCAGCGCTAGATAATGTTAAAAGTGTTAATCAACTCAGTATTTGGTCCATGGATGGTTTGGAAAATGACGCCATTGTCCATGTTTGCCTAGAAGAGATTGAACATATGGAGTATTGTAAAGAATCCATTCGTAATTTACTCAAAGATTATGGTTTTCAAAATGTTACCATTGAAGTTGATGCAAACCTAGCAAGTCACCAAACCCATAAGCGAAAAATTGAGGAGTTGGAAGTAGGTCAAAGTCATGGACATTATCATTCATAAGAAGTCGATTTTCTATTTGTTGATTATTTTTGATGAATTGTAAATGTAACATATTTACTCCATTATGAAATTGTGATAGACTACATATATCACTGAAAGGAGATAGACGATGTTACAGCTACAACACATTTCAAAAGTCTATCATACGGGCAATCAAGAGTTCCACGCGCTAAAGGATATCTCGATTCGCTTCCGTGAGAATGAGTTTGTCTCCATTCTCGGGCAATCGGGTTCTGGGAAAACCACCCTATTAAATATCATCGGGGGACTCGACCAATACACATCTGGTGATTTACTCATCCAAGGAAAATCAACAAAGCAATTTAAAGACCGCGATTGGGATAGCTACAGAAACCACACCATCGGTTTCGTCTTTCAGTCTTATAATCTCATCGGGCACCAAACTGCACTCTCTAACGTAGAAATTGCAATGACTCTTTCGGGTGTTTCAAAAGCAGAACGTAAGAAACGTGCTATCGAAGTGCTCGAACGCGTAGGCCTAAAAGACCATTTATATAAGAAACCAAGTCAAATGTCTGGGGGACAAATGCAACGAATCGCGATTGCGCGTGCTCTTGTTAATGATCCAAAAGTCGTTTTAGCCGACGAACCGACAGGGGCGCTCGATTCTGAGACTTCTGTTCAAATCATGGATTTATTAAAAGACATTGCCAAGGAACGTTTGGTTATCATGGTGACGCATAACCCAGAGCTGGCGCAGAAGTACTCCACACGTATCGTACAAGTATTAGATGGAAACATCTTGAGCGACTCAAACCCATGCGAACCAACAGAGGAGACAAAGCAAGTCGACATCCAGTTCACGAAGACGAAGATGAGCTTTATAACCGCCCTTGTACTTTCCTTTAATAACCTATTGACGAAGAAAGGTCGTACCTTACTAACAGCTTTTGCGGGTTCCATCGGGATTATCGGGATTGCTCTTATCTTAGCCCTTTCCAATGGTGTGAGTGACTACGTTAAAAAGGTGCAGGAAGATACCCTCGTCTCTCTTCCACTGACGATTAGCGAGCAGAACCGGAGCAACTTGTTGGCGACCTCTCCAGATTTGAGCGAGAAGCCTTACAAGGATAATCATGAGCTCGGTATCAATACGGTTTTAACGAATTTATTGAAAAAACAAATCGGAAAGAACGACCTAGCTTCCTTCAAGACTTACTTGGAGGAACACGCTTCGAAGGTCGAATCTCTCACAAAAGACATTCGTTACCGATACAATTTACAACCGTTTATCTATGCAAGTGATACTTCCAACGGACCCAAAAGTATTCTGCCTTCAACCTTAGCTGATGAAATAGAAACAGCGAATCAAACGATGAAGGGATACTTACAAAACCTCAACTACTGGAGTGAACTTTCTAGTGATTCTTCAATGCTAGAAAGCAAGTACGATGTGTTGGAAGGACGCTTCCCACAAGATAAGTCCGAGCTCGTCCTTATCGTAGATGAAAACAATCAAATTAGCGATTTGTTGCTCTATAGTTTGCGTTTCAAAGATCCCAGTGAATTGAACGATACGAAGAAGCTAGACGAACTCTCTTCTCAAACGTATCAATATAGTGATTTTATCGGAAAAACTTTCAAAGCAGTTGTCAATACAAAGCGTTTTGTGAAAGAAAATAACTTATGGCTCAATAAGATTGATAATGCTTCTTATATGAAAACTCAAATCGAGAATGGGCTTCAACTTAAAATTGTGGGTGTCCTTCGCCAAAAAGACGGCACAAGTTCAGGCGTGAATGCTCCTTCAGGAGGAATCGCCTACACAAGCGCCCTTATTGATTATACTTCCGAACACATTCAAAATAGTGATATCGTTAAGGAACAGGAAGCCAATCAAAATCTAAATGTATTTACGGGTAAAGACTTTGCCAAAGATCCTAAACCATTCAGTTCGGAGAATTTAACCGAAGAAGAAAAAATTCAGTTGGCTAAAATGACACCTGAAGAACAGGCGCAGTATGTCCAACAATATAACGACAATTCGGCTTCAACTTACGAGGAAAACCTCGCAAAAATGGGCGTCATCAACAAATCCAAACCAGCTGCCATTGAGCTCTACACCTCTTCGTTCCAACAAAAACAAGACTTAAAAGAGTTCATAAACGCCTATAACACAGCGAAAAAAGAAGCTGGAGAAGACGATAAAGTACTCGCTTATTCAGATGATATCCAATCTATCATGTCTTCAATTACGACATTGGTTGGCGTAGTGACAACAGTACTCGTTGGCTTTGTGGCCATCTCACTCATTGTATCTTCTATAATGATTTCGATTATCACGTACATTTCAGTTCTCGAACGTACAAAAGAAATCGGAATCCTACGTGCAATGGGGGCTTCGAAGAAAGATATTCGTCGTATCTTCACTGCTGAAACAGCCATTGAAGGATTGATCTCTGGGGTGCTCGGTATCACGATTACCTTTCTTGCGACATTCCCAATCAATGCGATTGTTGCGAAAATGACAAATGTGGGAAATGTAGCACAATTACCAATAGAAGTAGCTCTAATCCTTATCGGTATTTCGATTGTCCTTACCATGTTAGCCGGTCTAATCCCTTCACGCATCGCTGCTAAGAAAGACCCAGTCGAATCGCTTCGTAGCGAATAACAACTAAACCACAAAAAGGTGGATAAAGGAATATTTCTTTATTCACTTTTTCTATTGGCTGGAAACTATTAAAAACGTAATCGAAAAATCTCTCCTTATAAAACTTAAATCTCAAGAAGAAAAGACTATATTGGATTAAACTAGTGCCTTATCGCCGTTAATAATGATTGATACGAGCGAAAGCTTGACAAAAAGTGTATAATGAAAGTAAGAAACCAATAGAAAAGGAGTGGCTCTATGAAGAAAACAGTTTACACAAAAGCTGGTCAGGTTGGTCTTATTGAAGTGGAGCATCCGCAAATCATTGAGGCAGATGATGCCATTATTCGGATCGTTCGGACCTGTGTTTGTGGCTCTGATCTGTGGAGCTATCGCAATCCAGATATTGAAACGGGCCATCAGAATAGCGGGCACGAAGCGATTGGTATCGTTGAGGCAATTGGTGATGCAGTGACGACTGTTAAACCTGGCGATTTTGTCATTGCACCTTTCACCCATGGCTGTGGGGAGTGTGATGCCTGTCGCGCTGGCTATGATGGGACTTGTGACCGCCATATTGGCACCAATTGGTCTAATGGGGTGCAAGCGGAGTACATTCGCTTCGAATATGCCAACTGGGCTCTTGTCAAAATTCCGGGTCAGCCCTCTGATTATACAGAAGGCATGCTCAAATCCCTCTTGACACTGGCTGATGTCATGCCGACCGGCTATCATGCTGCGCGTGTTGCTAATGTACAAAAAGGGGATAAGGTTGTGGTGATTGGTGATGGGGCTGTTGGTCAATGTGCTGTCATTGCTGCTAAGATGCGTGGTGCATCACAAATTATCCTTATGAGCCGTCACGAAGACCGTCAACAAATGGCTTTGGAGTCAGGTGCGACAGCTGTTATGGCTGAACGTGGCGAAGAGGGAATTGCCAAAGTCCGTGAAATCCTTGGTGGTGGAGCAGATGCAGCCCTTGAATGTGTTGGGACTGAAGCAGCCGTAGATCAAGCCCTTGGAGTGCTTCACAATGGTGGACGTTTAGGCTTCGTTGGTGTTCCTCATTACAATAACCGTACGCTCGGTTCAACTTTTGCTCAAAATATTACGGTAGCAGGTGGAGCAGCCTCTGTCACAACCTATGATAAACAATTCTTGCTAAAAGCCGTTCTTGATGGCGATATCAATCCAGGTCGCGTTTTTACTTCCAGTTATAAATTGGAAGAGATTGACCAAGCCTATAAAGATATGGATGAACGTAAGACGATTAAGGCTATGATTGTGATGGAATAAAAAAGAAAATCCTAATGGAGATTTGAGAATCTCTATTAGGATTTTTTATGTTGAACTGTTGTACTTAATGCAAAGTACTTTCTCTCAATGTCAGTCTGGTTCCCAGCATGGTCAGACTAGGAATTTTACGACCGTGGAGAACTTCCTTGTTAAGAATATCCATACCTGCTCGGCCCATTTCCTCGGTATAGACGGTGATGCTAGAAAGAGGAGGATAGACCTGCTTGGTCAGGCTGGTGTCGTTAAAGGAAATAAGACTGACGCGGTCTGGCAGGCTAATTCCAGCTTCTTGGAGGGCACGGAGGGCGCCGATGGCTAAACTATCGCTGGCAGCGAAAAAGGCTGGTGGGAGTTGTTCTCCTAGCTTGTGAATGGCCTCCTTCATTAAGTCATAGCCAGACTGGGCAGTAAAGCTCCCCTGAAAGACCAGTTCTTCGTGGTAGATTCCTTTTGCTTGGGTAATGTCTTTGAAATTTTCAAGCCGCTTATCCTGAATGATCTCTTCTTGGTCGGTTGTTTCCTCAAGGCCTGTGAGAATTCCAATCCGATCCAGCCCCTGACTGAGGAAATGGTCTACAACTTGTTTCACAGCAGTGTAAAAGTCCGTGATAATGCAGGTGTGTCCCAACGAGAGGGTGTCACTGTCTATAAAGACTAAAGGCTTTTGGTATTCTTCAAAGGCAGAAATCTGTGATCGGCTGAACTTTCCAATACAGAGTATCCCGATCACTTCCTCGCTCAGAGTAAAAGGATGGTCGTTAAAATAGCGCAAGATATCATAGTCCAACTCTTGGGCTCTTTTTTCAATACCGAGACGAATTTGATAGTAGTAGAGATCGTCCAACTCCCCTTGTTCGCTGACCCATTGGATAATGGCAATCTTTTGCTTGGGTTTGTGGGATTCGCCTGTCTTGAGGTGCTTAGTATAACCCAGCTCTTCAGCGACAGTTAAAATACGGTGTCTGGTTTCTTCTGTGACAGATAGGCTCTGGTCGCGATTGAGGACACGGGATACGGTCGCGATTGAGACAGAGGCTAGCTGTGCGATGTCTTTTAAGGTAGCCATAAATCCTCCTTCTTTTAGGTTAGTATATCATATTTTTCTTCTTTTTACCGATAGTTTAGTAAAAGTTTAGTAAAAAGGATTGACCTTGGCAAATCCCTTGGATACAATAGAAGAAAACGATTACACGTTAAGGTGACTTAACGGACAGTCAAAGGAGAATTTATATGACACAACATCTTACTGCTGAAGCGCTTCGCAAAGACTTTCTTGCCGTTTTTTGTCAAGAAGCAGACCAAACTTTCTTTTCACCAGGCCGTATCAACTTGATTGGTGAGCACACAGACTACAACGGTGGGCACGTTTTTCCAGCTGCTATTTCTTTGGGAACATACGGTGCAGCTCGCAAGCGTGACGACCAAGTCTTGCGTTTCTACTCAGCTAACTTTGAGGACAAAGGCATCATCGAAGTGCCTCTTGCTGATCTCAAGTTTGAAAAAGAGCACAGCTGGACCAATTATCCAAAAGGGGTTCTTCATTTCTTGCAAGAAGCTGGGCACGTGATTGACAAAGGGTTTGATTTTTATGTTTATGGGAATATCCCAAATGGTTCAGGTTTGTCATCATCAGCATCCTTGGAACTCTTGACAGGGGTTGTGGCAGAGCATCTCTTTGATTTAAAACTAGACCGTTTAGATTTGGTTAAAATCGGAAAACAAACGGAAAATAACTTTATCGGAGTCAACTCTGGTATCATGGACCAGTTTGCTATCGGTATGGGGGCTGACCAACGTGCTATTTACCTGGATACCAACACTTTGGAGTACGACTTGGTGCCACTTGATTTGAAAGACAATGTCGTTGTTATCATGAACACTAATAAACGTCGTGAATTGGCGGACTCTAAGTACAATGAACGCCGTGCTGAGTGTGAAAAAGCTGTGGAAGAATTGCAAGCTGCCATGGATATTCAGACCTTGGGTGAATTGGATGAGTGGGCTTTTGACCAATACAGCTACCTGATTAAAGACGAAAATCGTTTGAAACGTGCTCGCCATGCAGTGCTTGAAAACCAACGTACCCTTAAAGCTCAAGCAGCCCTTCAAGCAGGAGATTTGGAAACATTTGGTCGCTTGATGAATGCTTCTCACGTTTCTCTTGAGCATGATTATGAAGTAACTGGCTTGGAATTGGATACCCTTGTTCACACTGCTTGGAATCAGGAAGGTGTTCTGGGTGCTCGTATGACAGGAGCAGGTTTTGGTGGCTGTGCCATTGCCTTGGTGCAAAAAGATGATGTTGAGGCCTTTAAGGAAGCTGTAGGCAAACGCTACGAGGAAGTCGTTGGATATGCTCCAAGCTTCTATATCGCTGAAGTTGCATCGGGGACTCGAGTTTTAGACTAGGAGAGAAGTAAATGGAAGCTGTAATATTTGATTTAGATGGCTTATTAGCTGATACTGAGATCATTTCTCTAAAAGTTTATCAAGAATTGCTTGAAGATTTTGGAATTCCTTTCACAGAAGAAACCTATTCTAGAGAATACAGTGGACATAGGGAAGAGGAGAATGTTCAACGATTTTTGGATACCTATGATTTACCTTGGAACTTTGACCAAACCTTGGAAAAAGTTTATGAACTGGAAGCTCGAATATTAGCCAAAGGTGTAAATTTAAAAAAAGGTGCTAAAAATTTGCTTGCTTTTTTGCAAAGAGAAGGTATTCCAATCGCTTTAGCAACTTCAAGTGTTGAATCTAGAGCTAGAATGATTTTGGATAGTAATGGTATACTGTCCCTATTTGACCATCTAGTTTTTGCAAAAGATGTAAAGCGAAGCAAACCTTACCCTGATATATTTTTAAAGGCCTGCAGTGATTTGAATGTTTTACCAGAGAATTGCTTAGTATTAGAGGATAGTGAAGCAGGGATTGAAGCAGCGTATAGAGCTGGGATACCAGTTATTTGTATTCCAGACTTGAAAATGCCAGCACAGTCTTTCTTAAATAAAACAGAACAAGTTTTTCAGGATTTAGATGCTGTCAGAGACTATTTAGAAAGTAAGAAGGAGAATCAATGAGTCAGGGAGTTCTAGATGCATTTATCACGGAAGTCATTGGTGAAAGTTCATTTGAGGAAATGGATCGAATCTACCTGACCAATCGTGTTTTGGCTCGAGTGGGCGAAGGTGTTTTGGAAGTTGAGACTGATCTAGATGAGTTGATTGACCTCAAGGACCAGCTTGTCGAGGAGGCGGTTCGATTAGAGACGATTGAGGACAGTCAGACTGCGCGTGAAATCCTCGGTGCTGAACTGATGGACTTGGTAACCCCTTGTCCAAGTCAGGTTAATCGTGACTTTTGGACAACCTATGCTCACTCTCCTGAGCAGGCGATAGGGGATTTTTACCAGCTCAGCCAGAAAAATGACTACATCAAGCTCAAGGCTATTTCTAAGAATATCGCTTATCGCGTTCCATCTGACTATGGAGAACTTGAGATTACCATTAACCTCTCTAAGCCTGAAAAGGATCCAAAGGAGATTGCGGCGGCTAAGTTGGTTCAAGCTAGCAATTACCCACAGTGTCAACTCTGTCTAGAGAATGAAGGCTACCATGGTCGGGTTAACCATCCAGCTCGTAGCAACCACCGAATTATCCGTTTTGAAATGGCCGGTCAGGAGTGGGGTTTCCAGTATTCGCCCTATGCTTACTTTAATGAGCACTGTATTTTCTTAGATGGCCAGCATCGTCCCATGGCCATTAGTCGTCAGAGTTTTGAGCGTCTGCTAGCGATCGTAGAGCAGTTTCCAGGCTATTTTGCTGGATCTAATGCCGATCTGCCGATAGTGGGGGGGTCTATTCTAACTCATGACCACTATCAGGGAGGCCGTCACGTGTTTCCTATGGAATTAGCTCCTTTGCAAAAGACCTTCCGATTTACTGGTTTTGAACAGGTCAAGGCAGGGATTGTCAAGTGGCCTATGTCAGTGCTACGTTTGACTTCGGATTTCAAAGAAGATTTGATCAACTTGGCTGACAAGATTTTACAGGAATGGCGCCAGTATTCAGATCCTGCAGTGCAGATTTTGGCAGAAACAGACGGGACACCACATCACACCATTACACCGATTGCTCGTAAACGCGACGGTCAGTTTGAATTGGACTTGGTCTTGCGAGATAATCAGACTTCTGCAGAACATCCTGACGGTATCTATCATCCCCACAAGGATGTCCAACATATCAAGAAAGAAAATATCGGCTTGATTGAGGTCATGGGCTTGGCTATCTTGCCACCACGTCTGAAAGCAGAAGTGGAGCAAGTCGCTAGCTACCTCGTGGGAGATGGTGACATAGTTGTCGACTATCATCAGGAATGGGCAGACCAACTCAAAGCCCAACATCCGGACCTAGCAGATAAAGAAAAAGCCCTTGAAATCGTCAAGGACTCTGTGGGTGCTATTTTTGCGCGTGTTCTGGAGGACGCAGGAGTTTACAAGCAAACGGAGCAGGGACAGGCAGCCTTTATGCGCTTTGTTGAGCAGGTTGGAATTTTACCAGACTAGGAGCTTTCTCCTTGCACAGTCCTATAAAAAGTAGTATCATAGTGTCGTTTGAACTATCAGGAGGAAACGATGAAAGATTTTCATTTTGATGCTATATCTGCCTTTGAAAATTACGAAATTGAAAAAATGAGAGATGGTCACGTTGTGGTGACGACGAAAGTAGTGGACTCGTCGCTCAACTACTATGGCAATGCCCATGGCGGCTATCTCTTTACCCTTTGTGACCAAATCAGTGGTCTAGTGGTTATCTCGCTGGGGCTTGATGGAGTGACGCTCCAGTCCTCTATCAACTACCTCAAAGCAGGAAAGCTCGATGATGTACTGACCATTAAAGGAGAATGTGTCCATCATGGACGCACAACCTGTGTGGTAGATGTCGATATTACCAATCAAGAAGGCAGAAATGTCTGTAAGGCAACCTTTACCATGTTTGTCACCGGCCAGAGGTCAGAAGAAAGACAGGTGAGGATATAAAGTACTGAGAGTTGACCTGCACTCTAAGGGTTAGATATTTTTTGTCGAACTTTTGGAGTGCAGGTTAGTTTTGATTTTCGCAGATGAACCAACCGCTTCACTAGACCCCAAAAACTCTGAGGGATTACTTTCTGTATTAGAATCTCTAAAAAATCCGAATCGAACGATTATTATTGCGACCCACAATCCTCTGATTTGGGAACAAGTGGACCAAGTTATTCGAGTTACCGATTTATCTCATCGATGATAAGAGAACATTAAGTTAGAAGAAAGAGTCACAAATACACTTTGTGGCTTTTTTATTTCCGTAAAAATGGTAAAATAGTAGGAGTAGAAATGGAGTTTGAGACATGAAAGTAATCGATCAATTTAAAAATAAGAAAGTCCTTGTTTTAGGTTTGGCTAAGTCTGGTGAGTCTGCGGCCCGTTTGTTGGACAAGTTGGGTGCTATTGTGACAGTAAATGACGGCAAGCCTTTTGAGGAAAATCCTGCTGCTCAAAGCTTGTTAGAAGAGGGGATCAAGGTTGTCACTGGTGGGCATCCTTTGGAGCTCTTGGATGAAGATTTTGCTCTGATGGTGAAAAATCCAGGTATCCCTTATAGCAATCCCATGATTGAAAAGGCTTTGGCAAAGGGTATTCCAGTCTTGACTGAGGTGGAGTTGGCTTACTTTATCTCAGAAGCGCCAATTATCGGTATCACTGGTTCAAATGGGAAAACAACCACAACGACGATGATTGGGGAAGTTTTAACTGCTGCCGGTCAACATGGTCTTTTGTCAGGCAATATCGGCTATCCTGCCAGTCAAGTGGCTCAAACTGCAACAGCCAAGGACACGCTTGTCATGGAACTTTCTTCTTTCCAACTGATGGGTGTTCAAGAATTCCATCCTGAGATTGCGGTTATTACCAACCTCATGCCCACTCATATCGACTACCATGGTTCTTTTGAGGAATATGTGGCAGCTAAGTGGAATATCCAGAACAAGATGACAGCAGCTGATTTCCTTGTCTTGAACTTTAACCAAGATTTGGCAAAAGAATTGGCTACTAGAACACAAGCCACTGTTGTTCCATTTTCAACACTTGAAAAGGTTGATGGAGCTTATCTAGAAAATGGTCAACTCTACTTCCGTGGGGAAGTGGTCATGGCAGCGAGTGAAATCGGTGTTCCAGGTAGCCACAATGTAGAAAATGCCCTTGCGACCATTGCAGTAGCTAAGCTCCGAGGTGTAGACAACCAAACCATCAAAGAAGTCTTGTCAGCTTTTGGTGGTGTGAAACACCGTCTCCAATTTGTAGATGAGATTAAGGGTGTCAAATTCTATAATGATAGCAAATCAACCAATATCTTGGCTACTCAAAAAGCCTTGTCAGGATTTGATAATAGTAAGGTTATCTTGATTGCAGGTGGTTTGGACCGCGGCAATGAGTTTGACGAATTGGTTCCAGATATTACAGGGCTCAAGAAGATGGTCATCCTCGGTCAGTCTGCAGAACGTGTCAAACGGGCAGCAGATAAGGTCGGTGTGGCTTATGTAGATGCGACAGATATTGCTGATGCGACTCGCAAGGCTTATGAGCTCGCGACTCAAGGAGATGTTGTTCTTCTCAGCCCTGCCAATGCTAGCTGGGATATGTATGCTAACTTTGAAGTACGTGGTGACCTCTTTATCGACACAGTAGCGGAGTTAAAGGGATAATATGAAAAAAATAGTTTTTACAGGTGGGGGAACAGTTGGACACGTCACCCTTAACCTTTTGTTAATGCCCAAGTTCATCGAAGACGGCTGGGAAGTCCACTATATCGGGGATAAGCATGGAATCGAACACCAAGAAATCCTCAAATCAGGCTTAAATGTGACCTTCCATTCCATTTCGACTGGGAAGTTGCGTCGCTATTTCTCTTGGCAAAACATGCTGGACGTGTTTAAAGTTGGTTGGGGAATTGTCCAATCCCTCTTTATCATGTTACGACTGCGTCCACAGGCTCTTTTTTCAAAGGGGGGATTTGTCTCTGTACCGCCGGTTATCGCTGCGCGTGTGTTAGGAGTGCCTGTCTTTATTCACGAATCGGACCTATCTATGGGCTTAGCCAATAAAATTGCCTATAAATTTGCGACTAAGATGTATTCAACTTTTGAGCAGGCTGCTGGTCTCGTAAAAGTCGAGCATGTGGGAGCAGTGACCAAGGTTTCAGACCAAAAAACTTCAGAACCAGATGAATTGGTGGATATCCAAACCCACTTTAATCCTAAATTGCCTACAGTATTGTTTGTCGGTGGTTCTGCAGGAGCTCGTGTCTTTAACCAATTGGTGACAGACCATAAAAAAGAGCTGACCGAACGCTACAATATCATTAATCTCACTGGAGATACTAGTCTGAACGAGTTGAGTCAAAATCTCTTTCGTGTTGACTATGTGACGGACCTCTATCAACCCTTGATGGAGATAGCAGATGTGGTGGTGACGCGTGGCGGTGCCAATACGATTTTTGAGCTCTTAGCCATGGCGAAACTCCATCTCATCGTACCATTGGGTCGTGAAGCAAGTCGAGGAGACCAGATTGAAAATGCAGCCTACTTTGTTAAGAAAGGCTATGCAGAAGAGCTTCAAGAAAGTGACTTGACCTTGGAAAGCTTGGAGGAGAAACTCAGCCACCTGCTTAGTCACAAGGACCAATACCAAGCTAGCATGAAAGCTTCAACTGAATTGAAATCTCTTGCAGATTTTTACGATCTATTAAGAAAAGACCTAGCATAAGGAATATCAATGTCAAAGGATAAGAACAAAGAATCAAACCCCAAGAAAGAATTGTCTGAATGGCAGAAACGAAACCAGGAATACTTGAAAAAGAAGGCTGAGGAAGAAGCTGCTCTAGCTGAGGAGAAAGAAAAGGAAAAACAAGCTCGAATGGAGGAAAACTCTAAGATGTTAGAGGAGGCCAAGAAATCCTCGAGTGAGTCAGATGAGGAAGCCTCAAGTACAAGCGAGGAACCCTCCGAGAAAGCTGAGAAAACTCAAAAGGATGATCCTAAAGTCAAAGAAGAAAAAGAGAAGAAAAAAGAAAAACCAGAGAAACCAGCCAAACCTAAAATTGCGCCTGTTCATATTTGGCGGGCAGTTAGTATCTTGGTGCCGAGTGTTTTGATTCTCCTCCTTTCTATCTATCTCTTGACCCCTCTTTCGACTATCAAGCATATCGAGGTTAAGGGAAATGTCCAGACCCAAGCGGATGAGATTAAACAAGTTTCTGGCATTCAGGACAGCGACTATACCTTGTCTTTGTTATGGAACAAGGAGAAGCACGCTGAGCATATCAAGTCTAATCACTGGATCGAGTCAGCAAAGATTGACTACAAATTTCCGACAAACTTTACGATTGAAGTCAAAGAGTTTGAGATTGTTGGCTACTATGTGACAGGTGAAGACCACTATCCAATCCTATCTAGTGGAACAATTGACTCAAGCCCTGTCAACCTTTTGAACCTGCCTGAGACCTACCTAACAGTTACCTTTAACGATGAGCAGCAGGTGAAAGAGCTGATAACAGGATTGTCTACCATCAGTGAGGATATCAAGAGTCAAATCCAGAAAATCGAACTAGCGCCAAGTAAGGCAACTGCTGATCTTTTAAAAATTACTATGCAGGATACAGATGAAATCTTGGTTCCCTTGTCAGAATTGAGTAAGAAATTGCCTTATTACAGCAAAATTAAGCCACAATTGTCAGAACCGAGCTTCATCGATATGGAGGCAGGAATCTATAGCACTAGCCTGGCTGATAAACGTTTAGAAGAAGCTGAGGAAAAGGCTAAACAAGAAGCTAAAGAAGCAGAGAAGAAAAAACAGGAAGAAAAAAAAGCTGAAGAAAAGAAACAAGAATAAGAATCTTCAGTTTTTACTTGACAAGTGTCGTTATAAATAATAGAATAGTAGAAGACTTTTAAAGCAGTCCAGAGAGGCAGCTAAGGTTAGACAGTGAAAGGGTGGAGACTACCCGTTTTTCGTGGAACCTAGCTGCTAGCAGGTTCCTTTTTTTGAGCAATGGACTGTCAGCAAAGAATAGGAGAAAAGAATGCGTGAGAGTCGCCCAGTCATTGCTCTGGATTTTCCAAGTTTCGAGGAAGCCAAAGAATTTTTAGCTCTTTTTCCAGCAGAGGAAAAACTCTATGTCAAGGTAGGAATGGAAATCTACTATGCAGTAGGTCCCGAGGTTGTGCGTTATTTAAAATCATTGGGACATAGTGTTTTTTTGGATCTCAAGTTGCATGATATTCCAAATACGGTCAAGTCAACCATGAAAATCTTGTCAAGTCTTGGGGTGGATATGACTAATGTTCAGGCTGCAGGTGGACTTGAGATGATGCAGGCTGCGCGTGAAGGTCTTGGTGATCAAGGGATTCTTATCGCGGTGACCCAATTGACCTCAACATCTGAAGAACAGATGCAAGACTGTCAAAATATCCAAACTAGTCTGCAAGAATCAGTGATTCACTATGCTAAGAAAACAGCTGAAGCTGGATTGGATGGAGTGGTTTGCTCAGCCCAAGAGGCACAGCTCATCAAGGAAGCTACAAACGAAGATTTTATCTGCTTGACACCAGGTATTCGACCAGCAGGTGCTGAAGCAGGGGATCAAAAACGAGTAGTGACCCCTGGTCAAGCCTATCAAATCGGTAGTGACTACATTGTAGTAGGCCGTCCAATCACACAGGCAGCAGACCCTGTAGCAGCTTACCATGCTATCAAGGAAGAATGGACACGCGATTGGGTCTAAAGCGTATTTGATTATAGATTTAAGGATAAGAAGGAGTATACCATGACACTTGCTAGAGACATTGCTAGCCATCTATTGAAAATTCAAGCGGTTTATCTCAAACCAGAAGAGCCTTTCACTTGGGCATCTGGGATCAAGTCACCGATCTATACGGATAATCGTGTGACGCTAGCTTATCCAGAAACCCGTAGTTTGATTGAGAATGGTTTTGTGGATGCTATCAAAGCAGCTTTCCCAGAGGTAGAAGTCATCGCTGGTACAGCGACAGCAGGGATCCCACATGGTGCTATCATCGCGGATAAGATGAATCTACCATTTGCCTACATTCGTAGCAAACCAAAAGACCACGGAGCTGGAAACCAAATCGAAGGTCGTGTAGCCCAGGGGCAAAAAATGGTGATCGTGGAAGACCTGATCTCAACTGGTGGCTCAGTTCTCGAAGCGGTAGCGGCTGCCAAGCGTGAAGGAGCAGATGTTCTCGGTGTAGTAGCCATTTTTAGCTATCAACTAGCAAAAGCAGATAAGAACTTTGCAAACGCAGGCGTGAAACTGGTGACTCTCTCAAACTACAGTGAACTCATCCACCTAGCTCAGGAAGAAGGCTACATCACACCAGAGGGATTGGATCTCTTAAAACGCTTCAAAGAAGACCAAGAAAATTGGCAGAATGTTTAAGATATAGAAAAAATCAGGTAATTTCTAGGATTACCTGATTTCTTTTTATTTTCGGAAAGTATTAGTCAACTTTTCCACCTTCAACAACTAGATCATCTGCTTTAGCAGCGTCACCATAGGTTGGGTGAAGTGTCTTATCATAAGCCTTGTGGAAGAAGTTTTCCTTGCCCAATTTTTCAATATCTTTATTGATGAAGTCGAGCAATTCTTGGTTTCCTTTTTGAACTGCTGGTGCAATGGTATCTGGGTCTCCGAGAGAAGTAATTCCTACTTCATATCCTTTATTTTCAAGAGCCCAAGCTAGAACTTCAGTATTGTCAGTTGAGAAGGCATCTCCACGTCCGTCAAGAAGGGCTTGGTAGGCATCGCTATATTGGTCGTATTTTTGGAGTTTTACTTCTGGGTGATTTTTCTCAAAATAAGTTTCAGCAGTCGTTCCTTTTGTAACAATCAAGGTTTTGCCTTCTAATTCTTTAACGTCTTTGATGACCTTATCTTTAGGTGAAACAACACCGAGTGAAACTTTCATGTATGGAAGGGCAAAATCAACTTGTTTCTTACGTTCGTCAGTGACTGTAAAGTTGGCAAGGGTGATATCAACCTTGTTCGAAATCAAGTATTCCGCACGGTTGGCAGCATCAACAGAAACGTATTTAACCTTCACACCCAGGTCTTGTGCTAATTGGTTTCCCAATTCGATATCGTAACCTTGGTAAGAACCGTCGTTGTCAACATAACCAAATGGTTTTTTGTCTCCAAATACGGCGATTCGAAGCTCACCGCTTTTTTTGATTTCGTCAATAGTGCGGGCTTTGGCAGTTGCTTTTCCTGATGAAGGATCAGAGCTTCCACTTGAGCTACAAGCTGTGACAAAGATAAGCGCAAATGCTAGAGCAAAAACAGTTAGAATTGGTTTGATGATTTTCATAAAAATCTCCTTTATAGATATGAGCCGAATTGGCTAAAGTCAAATACGTTTAAAAATTCCTGTGCTCGTTTGGTTTGAGGATTAGTGAAGAATTCCTGAGCTGTTCCTTCTTCAGCAATTTTCCCTTGGTCGAGAAAGATAATGCGGTCTGCAATAGCTTGGGCAAACTGCATTTCATGGGTTACCAGTATCATGGTACGCCCTTCTTGAGCCAAGTCATTGATAAGTTCCAGAACCTCACGCACCATTTCTGGGTCCAGTGAAGCCGTCACTTCATCAAAGAGGATAATCTCTGGATGCATGAGCAGAGCACGTACGATAGCAACCCGTTGCTTTTGCCCACCAGATAATTGTCGAGCGAAACTGTGTTTTTTATCAAGCAGTCCGACACGTTCCAGTAATTGCAGGGCTTCTTTCGTCACCTCTTTCTTATCTCGACCTTGTGCTTTGATAGGACCTAGGATGAGATTTTGCAGGACGTCCAGATGAGGAAAGAGCTCATAGCTTTGAAAGACCATCCCAATCTTTTGGCGAACCAAGTGAAAGTCTTTCTGGTTTCCAATAATGGACTGGCCATCAAGAAGAATGTCTCCACCTTGAATGGTTTCTAAGCCATTGAGACAGCGAAGTAGGGTACTTTTCCCGCAACCAGATGGTCCTAGAATGACGACAACTTCCCCCTTTTTGATATCCAGGGAAAGCCCTTGGAGGATGGGATTGTCTCCAAAGGATTTTTTTAGATCCTTGATTTCTAATATAGTATCAGACATTTAGTTCCTCCAGTGTTTTTCTAAGTGAGTAGATAGTTTGGAAATGGGGAAGCAGACTGCGAAATACAGGATCAGAATGGTTCCATAAATCCAAAAGGAAGCAGTTGGGATGGTCAAGCGATTGCTATCGATGATTTGCTGTCCCACCTTGGTAACTTCAACGACTCCAATTAAAACAACCAGAGAAGTCGTTTTAATCATCCGAGTAACCAAGTTGATGGCCTGCGGAAGCAATCTTCTCAAGACCTGGGGGATGATAATGTGATAGTAAAGTTGGAAGGTCGTCAAGCCCAGAGCCTGTCCGCTTTCAAACTGATGTTTAGGGAGGGAAGTGATGGCCCCACGAACCAAGTCTCCCATTTCAGCTGTACCCCAGAGAGTAAAAACGATAATAGCCGAAGTCTCACCTGAGATATTGATATTAAAGTTTCGAGCCAAGCCGAAATAAACAATGAAGAGTAGCACCAGTTGGGGTATGATTCGGATGAATTCTAGATAAAAACGTGTCAAGAAGCGAATAACTCTAGAATGGGAGGTCATGATAATTCCCATGACTGTTCCGAAAATCATTGATAGAATGACGGAGAGAATGGAAATTCCGATCGTGACACCCAACCCTTGTAAGATTCGCAGGAGATTATTTCCCTGAAAGAGTACTTGTATTCCCGAATCCTGCATGGCGGAGCCTCCTTTCTATCCAACTAAAGAGCAATGAGATAGGTAGAAGCATGATGAGATAAGCTACTACCAACATAGCCAGTGCAATGTCTGTCTCATAGTAAAGCCCGATCAAGTCCTTAGCAACATACATGAGATCGGCTAGAGCAACTGCAGAGAAAACTGAGGTTTCCTTAATCAAGAAAATCACGTTAGCACTGAAGGACGGCAGAGCTACTGCTGTAGCTTGTGGCAAGACCACGTAGCGAAAAACTTGAACGGGTGTCAGACCGATAGCTAAGCCAATCTCATGCTGGGTTTGACTAACCGCTTCTAGCCCGCTTCGGAAGGATTCCGCCATATAGGAGCCTCCTAAAAAGATGAGGCCAAGGGTTGCACAGACCTCTGAGGAGAGGACAATTCCTATTCGAGGCAGCCCGAAGTAGAGAAAGAAAAGTTGAATCAAAAGGGGTGTGTTTCGAGATAGTTCAATGTAAGCCGTCGCTAGTTGTGCCAAAACAGGGATGCGATAATGGCGGATGATACTAACGATTAGACCAACAAGAAAGGATCCCATAATTCCCCAAACTGCTATGTGTAGGGTCAGAAAGAATGCCTTTTGATATAGTGGTAGATATTGTTCAACAATGGACCAATCCAAAATAGAACCTCCCATCTAGGAATAATATAGCTATTGTAGCACTAAAGGGCATGTTTGGATAATATGAATTTTTTATCACAATGATAGAAAATATTTATAATGTCTGTGATTTGAAATTTCCAGACAAATTTTTTGAAAGGATTCTGAAAAAGGGTTAAGATATTTATGTAAGAAAAAAGTAAACGCTTACTTAATAAGGAGGACACTTTATGTCATATAAAACAAGCAATGCAGAAGGACCTGTAGATTTTATTAACACTTATGATTTGGAACCCATGGCGCAGCAAGTCATTCCTAAAGCTGCTTTTGGCTACATCGCGAGTGGAGCTGAGGACACGTTCACTTTACGCGAGAACATTCGAGCTTTTAACCATAAACTTATTGTTCCTCATACGCTCTGTGATGTGGAAAATCCAAGCACTGAGATTGAATTTGCAGGCGAAAAACTATCTTCACCAATCATCATGGCGCCTGTTGCGGCTCATAAATTGGCAAATGAGCAGGGGGAAGTAGCTACTGCGCGTGGTGTGCATGAGTTTGGTTCTCTTTATACAACTAGTTCCTACTCTACCGTTGACCTTCCAGAAATTACGGAAGCTCTTCAAGGAACACCTCATTGGTTCCAATTTTACTTTAGTAAGGATGACGGCATTAACCGCCATATCATGGACCGTGTGAAGGCTGAAGGCTACAAAGCGATTGTCTTGACGGCGGATGCAACTGTAGGGGGCAATCGTGAGGTCGACAAGCGCAATGGTTTTGTCTTCCCAGTTGGTATGCCGATTGTTGAGGAATACTTGCCAGAAGGTGCTGGAAAATCAATGGACTTTGTTTACAAATCAGCTAAACAACGCTTGTCTCCACGCGATGTCGAATTTATCGCTACATACTCAGGTCTTCCTGTCTATGTCAAGGGGCCACAATGCCGTGAGGACGTTGAACGTTCGCTTGCCGCAGGTGCTTCTGGTATCTGGGTAACCAACCACGGTGGCCGCCAAATCGACGGTGGACCAGCTGCCTTTGACTCGCTTCAAGAAGTAGCTGAAGCAGTTGATAAACGTGTGCCAATTGTCTTTGACTCTGGTGTTCGTCGCGGTCAACACGTCTTTAAAGCCTTGGCTTCAGGAGCAGACTTGGTAGCTATTGGTCGCCCTGTGATCTATGGTTTGGCTCTCGGTGGTAGTGTTGGTGTACGTCAAGTCTTTGAGCACTTGAATGCAGAATTGAAGACAGTCATGCAATTATCTGGAACTCAGACTATTGAAGATGTCAAACACTTCAAACTCCGTCACAACCCATACAACCCAACCTTCCCAGTTGATCCTCGTGACTTAAAATTGTATTGATAAAATGATTGCCTCCACTTGATGTGGGGGTTTTTCTTCGTGTATAGAAAAATTAAATCGTTTTCAGAGACTATATAAATATATTTTCCAGTCAAATATCTTGCTAGGACTTTCATTTTCTGTTATACTGGTCCAGTAATTAAAAAATAAAGACATTTGGGGTGCTTTAGGCTGAGATGATACCCATTGAACCTGATACAGTTAAGACTGGCGAAGGGAAATGTGAAAAGTTTTTTTCGTATGTCGAAAGAAACTGTCTAATCTTGTAAGGTAAACTCTAATTCTCGTTTGTAATTGGAGTTTTTTTGTTTATCAAAAGAGGATAGGCTTGACGGCAAGCCTTTTGGTAGCTCTCTTTGAATGCCCCAATTTTCTTTAAAAAAGGAGTTTTTTATGTTGAAAAAATGGCAGTTAAAAGATGTTATCTTGCTTGCTTTCTTGTCTATCTTTTTTGGTGGCGTTTTTGTGGGTTCAGGCTATCTATTTGATATCATCACCCTAATCTTGGCCCCTCTTGGTTTACAGGCCTTTGCCAATGAAATCCTCTTTGGTCTCTGGTGTATGGCTGCGCCCATTGCGGCTATCTTTGTTCCAAGAGTCGGAAGTGCAACGATTGGAGAAGTTCTCGCTGCGCTTGCTGAAGTCCTTTATGGTAGCCAATTCGGTCTAGGCGCTCTGTTGTCTGGCTTGGTTCAAGGTCTGGGAAGTGAATTTGGTTTTCTTGTAACCAAGAATCGCTATGAAAGTTGGCTCTCTCTAACTGCCAATAGTATTGGGATTACGCTTTTTAGCTTTGTCTATGAATACATTAAATTAGGTTACTATGCCTTCTCCCTTCCTTTTGTCCTTTCCTTGCTGGTGGTGCGTTTTATTTCCGTCTTTTTCTTCTGTACCATTTTGGTTCGTGCCATTGTCAAACTCTATCATCAGTTTGCGGCTGGAGGAAAGGCGTAGATGGGGCTGGAACTACGGGGGATTCAGTCCCCAATCTTTTCGGAGCCGATTGATTTTACTTTTCATGCGCATGCCTTTACCTTGTTAGTTGGGAGCAGTGGTTCAGGAAAATCCAGTCTCTTTCAAGTCATTGCTCAAGTAAGTTCTCTTCCCTATAGTGGTCAAGTCCTGATAGATGGGAGCGAGGTCAGTCAGCTTTCTATCGTTGAACGTGTCCAGACGGTTGGTATTCTCTTTCAAAATCCCAATCATCAATTCACCATGGAGAACTTGTTTGAGGAGCTGGTTTTTACCTTGGAGAATATCGGGCATCCCCTTCAAGATATTGATGCTAAAATAGCAGAGGTGGTCCGGCAATGTCGCTGTAAGGCAATCTTGAACCGTCCCATCCATCACCTATCAGGTGGGGAAAAGCAAAAGGCTGCGCTAGCTGTCCTCTTTGCCATGAATCCTAGAGTCTATCTCTTGGATGAGCCCTTTGCTTCCATTGACCGAAAAAGTAGGATAGAGATCTTAGAGATTCTAAAAGACTTGGCCTCTAATGGGAAGACAGTCATCCTGTGTGACCATGATTTATCAGACTATGAAGCCTATATCGACCATATGGTGGAGCTAAGAGACGGCCAGTTAAGGGAGGTGTTTCAAGTCCCTTGCTCTGAAATGACGCAGGTTGCTTCAAAGGAAGTTGCTTCTAGTCCAGAACTATTCCATATGGATCGTGTGACTTGTGAGCTGGGGAATCGCCCCTTCTTTTCGATTGCAGATTTCACATTTTACCAAGGGATTTCCTGTATCCTGGGTGACAATGGTGTCGGGAAATCAACCCTCTTTCGCTCCATTCTTCAATTTCAAAAGTATAAGGGGTGCATTACTTGGAAGGGTTCGGTTCTCAAAAAGAAAAAGACTCTGTATCGTGATCTGACGGGTGTTGTTCAGGAAGCTGAGAAGCAGTTTATCCGAGTCAGTCTGCGAGAAGAGCTTCAATTAGATGGACCTGATACTGTGAGAAATCAGCGGATTCTCCAAGCATTACAATTTTTTAATTTGGACCAGGCACTCGATAAGAGTCCCTATCAATTAAGTGGTGGCCAGCAAAAGATTCTTCAGCTCTTGACCATCTTGACTAGTAAGGCCTCTGTGATCTTGCTAGATGAACCTTTTGCAGGTTTGGATGATAGAGCTTGCCATTATTTTTGTCAGTGGATTGTGGAGGAGAGAAATCAAGGAATAAGTTTTCTGATCATTAGCCATCGTTTAGATCCCTTGATCTCTGTGGTTGATTATTGGATTGAGATGACGAGTGAGGGGCTTAGTCATCTCAAAGACGTGACCATCAGCAAACCACTCCCATCTCTGAAAAATGATACTTTAGGGGAGGTAAGATAGTATGATCAAAGTAGCAACCCAGACACCAGTTATCAGCCTCTTCTTTCTAATTCTATCCTTGGAAACATCCTTCATTCCTTCGATTGCTCTTAATCTTTCGGTAGCCGCATTTTGCATTCTCTTCATGCTCTACCACCGTCGATTTAAGATGTTGGCTTGGATGCTCGTACTCGCCATCTTACCATCTTTGGCCAACTACTGGGCAGTTCAGTTACATGGGGATGCTTCGCAGGCAGTGATACTTGGGACGAGAGCTTTTGTGACAGTTTGTATCGGCCTTGTCTTTGTTTCCAGTATTTCTTTAAAAGAGCTTCTCTTGTACTTGGCTCAAAAGGGGTTATCGCGTTCTTGGGCCTATGCCTTAATTGTAGTATTCAATGCCTTTCCCCTCATTCAGCAGGAAATCAAGTCCCTCAAGGAAGCTTGCTTATTGCGTGGTCAAAAACTGCATGTTTGGTCGCCCTTGATTTACAGCAAGGTTCTGATGACGGTCTTTAGGTGGCGCCATCTTTATCTGAGAGCTTTGTCTGCGCATGGATATGACGAACATGCACAGTTGGAGAATCGCTATCGGACTTTTTATATCTCTAAAAAAACAAAATTAATCTACCTACTTTACTTTTTATTGCTTCAAACCAGTCTATTTCTATAAAGGAGTTATTATGGAATTTACAGATATTGCGATGGAATTATCCAAGGAAGCTTGGCAGGCTTCCTTTCATCACCCATTTGTATTACAGTTACAAGAGGGAAATTTAGACCCGTCCATCTTTCGCTATTACCTGATTCAGGATGCCTACTATCTGAAGTCTTTTTCAGAAGCCTATCACCTCTTGGCTGATAAGACTTCAAACCAAGAGATGAAAAGACTTTTGAAACAAAATGCCCAGAGTCTAGTGGAGGGTGAGTTGTTTATCCGCCAACAATTTTTCAAGGAATTGGAAATCAGCGCCCAGGAAATGGAGCAACATCCAATCGCTCCAACCTGTTATCATTACATTTCTCATATTTATCGTCAATTTGCAGAACCAAACTTGGGCATTGCTTTTGCTAGTTTGCTCCCATGTCCTTGGTTATACCATGATTTGGGCAAGGCACTTAATCGCAAACCATCCCCGAATCCTCTTTATCAACAGTGGATTGAAACCTATATCACCGATGAGTTAGAACAGCAGATTAAAGAGGAAGAAGCGCTGGTCAATCAGCTCTATCGCGAAAGCAACGAGACAGACAAACAAAAAATGCTAGAGGCCTTCCACAGAAGTGTCCATATGGAAGCCAAGTTTTGGGAAATGGCCTATCAACACCAAACCTGGACGAGTGATTTGCAGTCCTTAGAAAAAGAGAAGAAATAGAAAATGAGAAACCACCAACTACAAGTTCACAAATTAACCATTTTATCCATGATGATTGCCCTTGACGTAGTTCTTACACCCATTTTTCGAATTGAAGGAATGGCACCAATGTCCAGTGTAATCAACATTCTTGCAGGGATCTTGATGGGGCCTGTTTATGCTTTAGCTATGGCTACAGTCACAGCCTTTATCCGTATGACGACTCAAGGGATTCCCCCTTTAGCTCTTACAGGAGCGACTTTTGGAGCCCTTCTTGCAGGTCTCTTTTATAAGTATGGTCGGAAATTTCACTATTCTGCCCTAGGAGAAATCTTGGGAACAGGCATAATCGGTTCCATTGTTTCCTATCCTGTCATGGTTCTCTTTACAGGATCTGCTGCTAAGCTCAGCTGGTTTATCTACACCCCTCGATTTTTTGGTGCAACCTTGATTGGTACAGCCATAGCTTTCCTCGCCTTTCGATTTTTAATCAAACAGGAATTCTTTAAAAAAGTGCAGGGATATTTCTTTGGAGAAAGGATAGACTGATGCAGACATTTACAAATCCTTTCCCTCTGGTAGCAAGTTCCTTGATTCACTGCATCATCAATGAGATTTCCTGCGAGATGCTGGCCAATGGCATTTTGGCTCTGGGATGCAAACCAGTCATGGCAGATGACCCTCGTGAGGTTCTTGATTTTACTAGGCAAAGTCAGGCCCTCTTCATCAATTTGGGGCATTTGTCTGCTGAGAAGGAAAAAGCAATCCGTATGGCAGCTTCTTATGCAAACCAAGCTTCTATCCCAATGGTAGTAGATGCGGTTGGTGTATCAGCGTCATCCATTCGTAAGAATCTAGTCAGAGATCTTTTAGAATACAAGCCCACAGTCCTTAAAGGAAATATGTCGGAAATCCGAAGTCTTGTTGGTTTAAAGCACCACGGAGTTGGAGTTGATGCTAGTGCTAAAGATCAAGAAACTAAGGATTTGCTTCAAGTTTTGAAAGACTGGTGTCAGACCTATCCTGGTATGTCGTTCCTAGTCACTGGCCCCAAGGACCTCATCGTTTCGGAGAACCAGGTTGCTGTATTGGGGAATGGCTGCGACGAATTAGACTGGATAACAGGGACAGGAGACCTAGTGGGAGCCTTGACAACCGTTTTTCTCAGCCAAGGAAAGACCGCCTTTGAAGCTTCTTTCCTAGCGGTCTCTTATCTCAATATCTCTGCTGAGAGAATAGTTGTTCAAGGAATGGGATTGGAAGATTTTCGTTACCAAGTTCTCAATCAACTCTCTCTCCTAAAAAGAGATGAAAACTGGCTAAAAGCCATCAAAGGAGACTTTTATGAATAGAGAAGCACTTAGACTGTATCTAGTAACCAATCGCTACCAATATTCCTTGGAAAACTTTCTTGAAAAAGTTGAGACAGCCTGCCGTTCAGGTGTTACCATCATCCAACTACGAGAAAAAAAACTCACAACCAATCAATACTATCAACTGGCAAAACAAGTCAAGGAAATAACCGATACCTATCAAGTTCCCTTGATTATCGATGATCGTTTGGATGTTTGTCTTGCAGTTGATGCTGCTGGTCTGCATATCGGAGACGATGAGCTACCAGTTTCAGTTGCCCGCCAAGTCTTGGGACCTGACAAAATCCTCGGTGTTACAGCTAAAACAGTAAAAAGAGCCCTCGAAGCGGAAACATCGGGAGCGGATTACTTAGGGACAGGAGCCATTTTCCCAACAACCACCAAAGAAAATGCGCCTATCACCCTGATTTCAACCTTGAAAACCATTTGCCAAACGGTCGCTATTCCAGTAGTTGCTATTGGAGGCTTGACATCAGAGAATATTGACCAGCTTATTGGCACTGGAATAGCTGGAGTAGCCGTTGTCCGTGATTTGATGCAGGCAGAAGACATTGAGGCAAAAACCCAAGCCTTTTTAACAAAGCTAGATGACATTGTTTCCTAATCAAAAACTCTCTAATTCCCTTAAAGCGGGAACTAGAGAGTTTTTTAATCTTTAAAACTTGTATGGTTGACTGGGCCAGAACCATGACCGAGTTGAGGAGCTTCTTGGATGGCTTTTGTAATAAAGGCCTTGGCCTTATCAACTGCCTGGTAAAGACTTCTGCCCTTGGCTAGTTCAGCCGTAATCACTGCAGCAAAGGTACATCCAGTACCATGAGTGTGACAGGTTTGAATTCGTGGACTTTCCCAGACAAATTGCTCCTCCTTGGTAAAGAGGAAATCCTTGGCACCGCCTTCGAGATGACCACCTTTGATTACCACAGACTGAGGACCAAATTCTTTTAAAACCAGGCGCCCAGCACGTTGCATATCTTCTGGATCATGGATTGAAAAACCAACAATTTCTTCTGCCTCAGGAAGATTGGGAGTGATAATGGTTGCAAGGGGAAGTAGGTTTGTTTTTAGGAAGCTTCTCGCACTGGTATCAATCAGGGTGTCCCCACTCGTAGCGACCATAACAGGGTCCAGCACATAGGGACAGTCCAGCTTTTTAAGGTAGGGTTGGATGATCTCCATGATTTCAGTAGTTGCCAACATACCAGTTTTTACAGCCTGAGGCTTGATATCCGAAAAGACACTTTCTAATTGAGCTTCCAGCATTTGGTTGGAGACGTGCTCGATTAGCTGAACGCCTCTGGTATTTTGAGCGACAAGGCTGGTGACAACTGCCATTCCATAGACATCTCTAGCTTGGAACGACTTCAAATCAGCCATAATGCCAGCACCGCCACTAGGGTCTGTCCCAGCAATAGTCAGAGCAACGGGTAAATAAGTCATCTAAAACCTCCCAACCAACTGAAGTTTGTATTCTTAAGAACAAGCTAGTCTGTTTGAGGAAAGTAATAGAAGACAAGTAGTCCTCATTATCATTTCCACTTCCATCAGCTAGCATTACCTAGATTGAGTCAAAGGGATCTAACAGTCGTTAATCTCAGCTTTACGCACCCCTAGTGGTTGTTTTCTTTTTTCTACAGTATAGCATATTTTTATAGTTTATATAGTAAAATTTGACTGCAAATCTCTCGTTACATGATTAGAATTCTATTTTTCGAAAAAATAATAAAAATTATAGTTGACAAATGTAGATTTTAGGAGTATACTAATAATTGTAATCGACAAATGTAGATTTAGGAGGTGTGATTATGCAGATTTCAGATGCAGAATGGCAGGTTATGAAGATTATTTGGATGCAAGGAGAGCAGACCAGTACGGATTTGATTAGGGTTTTAGCAGAGCGGTTTGACTGGTCCAAATCAACCATTCAGACTCTTTTGGCTCGTCTGGTTGAGAAAGAGTGCTTGACCAGGAAAAAAGAGGGCAAGTCCTTTATTTATTCAGCCCTTTTAACTCTAGACCAAAGCCGAGACTTGCTTGTCCAAGATATCAAAGACAAGGTTTGTTCTCGTAGGATTAAGAACTTGTTGGCTGATTTGATTGTGGAATGTGATTTTACTCAGGCTGACTTGGAAGACTTGGAAGCTGTGATTTCTGAGAAAAAAGCCAGCGCAGTTGCTGAAGTCAAATGTAATTGTATGTAAAGGAGATGTCATGTTAAATAGCATTGTAACCATTATTTGTATTATCCTTATCGCGTTTATCCTATTTTGGTTTTTCAAAAAGCCTGAAAAATCTGGACAGAAGGCCCAGCAAAAAAATGGATACCAAGAGATCCGAGTGGAAGTCATGGGAGGCTATACGCCTGAGTTGATTATCCTCAAGAAATCAGTGCCAGCCCGTATTGTCTTTGACCGTAAGGACCCTTCACCCTGTCTAGATCAGATCGTCTTTCCAGACTTTGGTGTGCATGCGGACTTGCCTATGGGTGAAGAGTATGTAGTGGAAATCACACCTGAACAGGCTGGAGAGTATGGTTTCTCTTGTGGCATGAATATGATGCACGGCAAGATGATTGTAGAATAGGAGAATGATATGACTGAAATTGTAAAAGCAAGTCTTGAAAATGGTGTTCAAAAAATCCGTATCACGGCAGACAAAGGCTATCATCCAGCCCATATCCAGCTTCAAAAAGGGATTCCAGCTGAGATTACCTTTCATCGAGCAACTCCTTCAAACTGTTACAAGGAAATTCTGTTTGAAGAAGAAGGCATTTTGGAACCAATCGGCGTAGATGAGGAGAAAGTCATTCGTTTTACACCTCAAGAATTAGGTCAACATGAATTTTCTTGTGGTATGAAGATGCAAAAAGGAAGCTATACCGTAGTTGAGAAGACTCGAAAATCTCTATCACTTTTACAGCGTTTTTGGATTACTAGTATCTTTACTGTGCCTCTTGTGATTCTCATGATTGGGATGTTGACAGGGACTATCAGTCATCCAGTTATGCATTGGGGCACCTTTTTAGCCACAACGCCTATCATGCTAGTGGCCGGTGGTCCTTATATCCAAAGTGCTTGGGCTAGCTTTAAAAAACACAATGCCAACATGGATACCTTGGTGGCACTGGGAACTCTAGTGGCCTATCTCTATAGCTTGGTTGCCCTCTTTGCTGGGCTACCTGTTTACTTTGAAAGTGCTGGATTTATCCTCTTCTTCGTTCTTTTGGGGGCCGTTTTTGAGGAGAAAATGCGGAAAAATACTTCCCAAGCTGTGGAGAAATTAC
>CAUVUZ010000005.1:0-42044 GCA_963555095.1 uncultured Streptococcus sp.
ACTGGAACTACGGTAAATCACCTGAATTTAACGTCCGTCGTGGAACAAAATTCACTAGTGGTAAGGTTGAAGTTTTTGCCAACGTCATTGAATCAAAAATCCAAGATATCAAGATCTATGGTGACTTCTTTGGTATCGAAGACGTTGCAGCTGTAGAAGATGTCCTTCGTGGAGTAAAATATGAACGCGAAGATGTCCTTAAAGCTCTAGAAACTATTGATATTACACGCTACTTTTCTGGTATTAGCCGTGAAGAAATCGCTGAAGCAGTAGTGGGATAAAAAGAAAAGAAGTTGGTTGTATGACCAGCTTCTTTTTTGAACCATCATTTACATAATTTATTTTATGTATTTTATAAACTATCCAAAGCATTCTTTTGTTCATCATTGACGATATGGGTATAGAGGTCAGTGACTTGCGTGCTGGCATGTCCTAATTGGTGGCTGACCAAAACTTGCGATTTAGTTGCATCATAGAGTCTAGTTGCTAGCGTATGGCGCAGTTTGTGGGGAGTTACACGGACTTTGAAGTCCTCAGAGTACTTAGCAACCATCTTTTCAACGCTAGAAGCATCAATACGATTGGGAACGCCACGATATAAGGTCAAAAAGAGTGCTGTATCAGTCTTTTCCGTCTTATAGCGTTGATTTCGAATGGCTAGATAATTCTCTAGATAAGGTTTTGCAAAGGCAGCGACATTGACCGAGTCACGTTTTCCACCTTTTCGAGTGACATCGATAACCATCATTTTGAGATTAAGGTCTCTTAGATCCAGATTAACAGCTTCAGATAAGCGAACACCAGATGCCAAGAGAAGGGCAATAATGGCCAAATCACGTTCTTTATTCTTATTAAATGATGAGAGAGCGCGATTTGAGAGCTGTTGTGGGTACTCTTGGTCGATATAAGTCAAAAAACCTTCTGTTTCATCACCTAGAAAGAGTTTTTGCTTGATGTTTTCAGCTCTAGCAGCAAGAGTTTCTTTCTTTTTCTTGGTTGAAACTTTCTTCATTACATTACGATAGAAATAAGGCTCCCCCTGGTCGTTTTCAACCTCCTCGGTCAGATACTTGTAAAGACTGGAAAGTGCTGACAAGGTCCGATTGATGGTCGTCTGAGAGACACCTTGCTTGGTTGTATTAGCATTCAGCAAAGGTCGTTCTCGTAGATAAAGGATAAAGGATTCCATATCTTTCTTTGTCATATGTTCTAAGACAGATAAAGGAATATCAGACATTTTATCAGCATTTGAAATACCAGACTCCAAAACCCAGCTGAAAAATCGATCGTATTCCTTGAGGTATTCGTACAAGGTTGTAAAACTGTAGGGCACAGCAAGCTTAGATTGGTAGTATTCCAGAACATACCAGGGCATGATTTGTTTTAGTTTGTCGATTCGTTCCAGTAAAATCTCACGTTTCATGTATTTTCTCCATAATTAAGTCTACTATTAGTATAGCATAGACTCATATATTTTTCAAGAAAATTATAGTTTTTCGGAAAAATGTTATAGGAGCTTTTAAAGAAGGGAATAAAATAGAAAAAAGACTTAGATCTATGAAATACAGAACTAAATCTTTAGATTTTCTATTGTGAATCATTATCTAGTGCTTTTTCTAGTTTCCAAATGCTAAACCAGAATGAAATAGTCAGCAGAATAAGGAAAATAAAAAAGAGATTATCAGTAACGATACTTCTGTTCATTCTACATAACTGAAGAGCTATATAAGGAGCTATGAGATACAAAATACATTGTATAATTGCTATTGTTTTCTTTTTCATGATTTTAATCTTACTGTACAGATTTGATACAGTAAACCCCTTTCTAGTTTTATCATTCTAACTTAATTATAGTCTGATTTTTAAGAAAGTTCAATTATTTATATGTGAAATATCTTATCTGAAAAAATAACCGATCTCATTTCTGAGAATCGGTTTTCTAATGTAATTTATTATTAAGAAATCCATAATTCAAAATACATAACATAAATTATGTAAACGTCACCTACAACAACAAATCTTTGACTTTTCCAATTTCACTTTTTGGAATCACTAGGTGAATCATATCACCAAGATACATTCTAGTTGAGCCGTTAACTGTTTGGCTTTTGCCATTATGGACTTGGGTGGTGATGAGTACGTTATGTGGCAAGTTGAGCTCGTGAACCTGTTTTCCAGCAATTTTGTCAGACACAGGGATTTCTATGAGGGTGACTTCTCCTTCGTCTGTTGCTTCTTCTGGTAGCATTTTTTCCAGCATGGCCTCATAGACTGGTGCTCCCTTGAGCAGATCCATGACGATGTAGGCGACTAAGGTCACTAAGCCCAGTGGCATGAGGTTGCGAATATCTCCAACCATCTCAGTTACGAGGATCATGGCAGTTAAGGGAGCCTTGGAAATTGCCCCAAAGTAGCCACTCATTCCCAGAATGACAAATATAGAGAATTGCTCCTGACTGACAAGCCTAAGATTGACACAAATGACACCAACTAGGGCACCAAGCAAGGAACCAAGCGCCAGAATGGGTAGGAAAATTCCTCCTGGGAGGCCACTTCCATAGCTAATCATGCTCCAAACAAAGCGAATCAAAAAGTAAGCTAATAGAACTTGAAAACTAAAATTTTGCTCAGTCAAGGAAAGAACGACCTGATTTCCACCACCGAGAATTTGTGGCAAGAAAATCCCGACTGGTATGATAAGGATAAAGGCTAGGATTGAATAATAAGCTTTATCCAAATGGATTTTTTGACCAATCCAGTCATAAATTCGACCAACATTGAGTACAGCTTTCTCATAGAGAAAACCAGAGAGTCCTAGAAAAACTCCCACAAGGAGGTATATCCAATACTGGTCTAGGGTCATGAGAGGAATGTTATCTGGCATATCCAGTACAGGTGTTAGCCCAAATATGAGCAGAGAAACAAAGTTTGCTACGAGACTGGCTGCTAGAGTTGATACCCAGAAAAATCGGGAAAAATGGTGATAGACTTCTTCTACAACAAAGAGGAGACCAGCAATTGGTGCATTAAAGGCAGCGGCTAAACCTGCAGCAGCTCCACTGGCAATCAGGGAACGTTCCTCTACTGGGCTAGATTTTAGCCACTTGGCAATACCTTTACCACCAACAGCTCCAAGTTGAATACTTGGCCCTTCTCGACCTAGCATAAGGCCACTGGCAATAGCAAGAATACCCAGAATATATTTTTTCCAGAGGACACTCCACCAGTTAAGAGTCATCAGTCCCTTTAGTTCAGCTTCGACTTGAGGAATTCCTGAACCCTTGATATCTTTTTCTGACCGAGTTAGTTTCGCACTGATCCAGCAAACTATTAAATAAAATAAGCCAGTGATAAAAAGATTGCGCACTAGGTGCGCTTGATCTTGATAGAGTCCTTGTATCAGGTGGAAGCCCTTTTCGATTAAGAAACGAAAAGATCCGACGATTAGCCCGACGACGAGGCCAACAATGATTCCTCGGCCAACTTGGGATAATATGGTGCTTGAGGCAAAGGCAAATTCTTTCTTGGACCGGAGTATTTCTGACTGTTCCTCCATAATCATTTCCTCCAACTTAACTTTCTTTATTTGCTGCAACCAGTGATTTTATCGGTTCAAAACTGGTTCGATGAATGGGAGTAACTCCTAGTTTTTCGAGACCTTCTAAGTGTTTAGCTGTTCCATATCCAGCATTGGCAGCGAAATCATAGCCAGGATATTGGTTGTCATAGTCCTTCATAATATTATCCCGTGTCACCTTGGCCACTATAGATGCGGCTGCGATAGAAAGGGAGTTAGCATCTCCTTTGATAATGGAGGTTTGTGAAATTGGTAACTCCAGTTTCATGGCATCTACCAAAAGGTGCTCAGGTTGTGGACTGAGCTGGGAGATCGCTTCTTTCATAGCGAGTTTGGTCGCTTCATAGATATTGACTTGGTCAATGATGTGATTATCCATGATACCAATACCGATTGCCAAGGCTTGATCTTGAACAGCTTGATAAATTTCCAGATGTTTCTTTTTGGGGATCTTTTTGCTATCGTTGAGGCCTTTAATCTTACAATTTTTTGGTAAAATAACGGCTGCAGCGACTACAGGTCCAGCCAGTGGACCACGACCAACCTCGTCAACACCTGCTATCAAGGTCATTCCTTGCTTGTAAAGTTCTTTTTCATAGGACAGCATGGATTCTAAACGAAGGTCTTCATCCAGTTCAGCCTGTATGGATTTTTTACGCTTGCTGATTTCCTTTTGAACCCCAGAACGAGGATCTTTTTCGAATTCCAGAAAAAGGGGATTGTCTAATTCTTTGACAGTGGCAAGAAGTTCTCTGATTTCTTTAATCGTCGTCATCGATATCGTCCAATGTGTCTAAAGTGTAGTTACCGAGTTTGCCATCGCGGACTTCCTTCACGAAGAGACTGTAAAAGCGGTCGTAGTCGTCACGGAAACCGAGGGCACGTGTCATATCCATGATGATAACAGGAGCTTCTTCTTCAATTTTAATTTGTTTGAAACGTTCAGCTAGCTTATCAGGATAATGTTCTTTGAAATAATTGAGACCAAAAATGGTCACCTCATCCATAGGAAGCAACTGGTCTTTGATAGCTCCAGTCAAGGCTAGTTTTAGAGCGACAGTTTCATCTTCGAACTTAGGCCAGAGAATTCCTGGTGTATCCAAGATTTCCAGGTCTTTATTGGTTTTAAGCCATTGTTGCCCCTTGGTCACACCTGGTTTGTTGCCGACAACTGCGATTTTCTTACCAGCCAAGCGGTTCATCAGAGTTGATTTACCAGCGTTTGGAATCCCGATAATCATGGTCCGCAAGGTTTCAATCTGGATACCACGTTCCTTCTGGCGAGCAATCTTATCAGCCATGAGCTTTTTTGCCGCATCTGTTACGACTTTTACAGTTACTTGTTCTTTAGAATTGATAGCCAGTGTTTGAATTCCCTGTAATTCAAAGTATTGACGCCATTCTTTGGTCATTGCTGGATCAGCAAGGTCTGCCTTGTTCAAAATTAAGAGTTTTGGTTTATCACCCACAATCTTGTTTAACATAGGATTTTGACTAGATAAAGGCAGCCGAGCATCCACCAAAATCGTCACAAAATCAACAAATTTTAAATTCTCCTGAACTTGTCGCCGAGCCTTAGACATGTGGCCCGGAAACCATTGAATAGTAGCCATAATATTTTCCCCTTCCGACTAAAAAAACGTAATAAAACGTTTTCTTTCACTATCTATTTTATCATAAATTAAGTGCTTTTGCACAGACCTTGACTATAATAAAATTACGCTATGATACATAACTTAATCTATGTAATTTTATATCTACTTGACTTTTTTTGCTGACAGGTATATACTTGGTGTATACAAATTCGCGGAGGTAGAGCGATGAATACAGTAAAGACACGAAAGGTGGGAAATTCTCTCACTGTGACTATTCCTAAAAATTTGGGTATGACAGAAGGTCAAGAAATGGTTGTCTACAAAGGAGTTGATGGAGTCATTGTCTTAGCTCCAAAACTGAAAGATCCTTTTGATGGGATTACTGATTTAAGAATGACAAATGATTTTGAAGGGGTAAGGTCACTTGATAGCGAAATCTGACTATATTCCTGAAAAGCAGGATATCATTTGGCTGGACTTTGATCCATCAGTCGGTCGAGAAATCCAGAAACGGCGACCTGCCTTGGTTGTGTCTAGGAGAGAATATGCTTTGCAAACTGGTTTTGTGGCTGTCTGTCCCATCACCCATGGTCAGAAGCATTTAGCAGAAAAAGGCCTGCTCGTTCCTGTTTCGTCGGATAAGGTAGATGGTGCTGTCAATCCATTTCAACTGTATACCTTTGATTTTCAGATGCGCAATGCTCAAAAAATAACAAGAATGGACACGCAGTGTTTTCAGAAAGTGGTCCAACTTTACCAGTACATCTTCGGAGATACATAAATCCTACCATGCATAGACAAGGTAGGATTTTTTCTATATGAGTAACCTATCTAAAAATGGGTGAAGGCAGTTTGTCAAAATCCCTCTAATCCAGCTTTCTTGGGCAGATGATAGATGTTCTAGCTGAAGGCATTCTTTTAGAAAATCGCGAACTTGTTCTGGTGCAATTTCAAACTCAAAGGCTTTCATCTTGTAGAAAAAGTCGATGAGATGCCCAGATAAATATTCATCTGAAAAGCGTACTTCTCCACTTTTTCGATATTCTAATAAGAGACGAGAAAATCTAGTTTTTTCATCAGGCAAATCACGAAAATAGGAATTAAGAAGCCAAGTTTGCTTCTGCTTTCGTTCAATCGGATCTTGATTTGCAATCCGCTGATCCTTTTCCAGCTCCTTTTGGTTTTGTTTAGCCTTGACAGCCCGTTCGTCTCTATTCTTACCAAAGAGGATTTTTTCCCACTTTCGTTCTTCTTGTGTCAAGGTTTCTGTAAATCCAAAGTAATCTTGATAGGCTCGTTCTGCAGGTCCCATGGCAAGAATGAGATTGTCAGCGTATTTCTTGGCGATTTTATCTCTTTTCTTACGTTCTTTCTCTGCTTGAATCCGTAAATGCTGCTCGTAGTCGATTTTCTCCTTGCCTAGTTTGACAAGGTAGAGTTGGTCATCGGTCTTACCAAGTAGAAAAGGTTTGATACACTTTTCCAGCACTTCTTCCATACGAGCCTTCTTCTTTGGCTCTGCCTTGGTCCAACTTCCGCCTTGAAAGACTTCTAGGAAGAGCTGGTAATCCTTCTCAGGTGCGAATTGATTGCCACGGTTGGCTTTGAAAACACCTTTCTCCCAAAACCATTTTAGAAGTCGCCCGTCAAAGTCGCTTTTAGTGACCTTGATTTTTTCCTTTTTCTGAGCCTTTCTGGTTAGGTTTTCAACTTTTCTGAGTAGTTTTTCTTCCTCTTCTAGTTGCTGATCGAGGCTAATACGATGAAAATGGCGAACACAGTCGCTTCCTATAGGGAAGAGACGTTGGCCTGTAACTCCGTTAAAGAGTTCGTAGGCGTATTTTATGGCATTCCCGCAAACACAATTACTACGGCCAATACCATTAAAAATCAAGGAAACTTCATTCCATTCCTTGGTAGCTTGATCCCAAGTATCGGCTTTTGAAGCCTGTAAAACCGCATCGTGCAAGGATTTTCTAACTGGAAGTATCACGAGGTCTCCTTTCTAATACTCAATGAAAATCAAAGAGCAAACTAGGAAGCTAGCCGTAGGCTGTACTTGAGTACGGCAAGGTGAAGCTGACGTGATTTGAATTTGATTTTCGAAGAGTATAAATTATACTTTTACAACTTGAACATCATCTTTACCGAGTAAAATCAAGTATTTTTCAATGTTTTCAATCGAATAGGCTCTAGATAAAGCCTCTCCGTATAAGGCTAACTGACCACGATAGCGGTCTATGAGTTGACTTGGTTCATCGTAACGGTCTGTCTTATAGTCGAAAAGAATAATTCTGTCCTCGTAAAGTAGATAGCCGTCCAAGATCCCACGAACAACGAAGTCTTCCTGACTCTTTTGGTCTCGTTTGAGCATGGAGAAAGGTTGCTCGCGGTAGAGATGGTCGGTATTAGCGAGAATTTCCTGACCAAGTGCTGTATCAAAGAATGCGAGAATTTTAGAAAGATTGATCCTGTCTCTGACAGCTGGACTAGTCTGAACTTGTTTGAGAGTTTCTGTCAGGCTAGCAAGCGTTGGTCGCTGGCTGAGGTCAATTCTCTGCATGAGTTCGTGGGTAGCACTACCAATCTCAGCTCCTGTTACCTTTTCTTTAGTTGAAAAATCTGGTAAATCAAAGCTGATTTTTTTCTCAGTTGATTGAGTTTGACTAGCAATTTGAACACCCTCCATATCCATAACGGGTTCGTAGAATTTCTTGATTTGGCTTGGGGTTTGAACACTTGGTAGTTCAATGGCTGCGCGGTGAAGAGTATTATAAACTTCTACCTCTCTCAGCATTTCCAAAGCTTCTTTGATGGTTTCTGACTGGCGGTTATCTGCTTGAGAACTATCTTGTAGAGGACTCTTGTTTTCCAATTCGCCGATAGCTTCTCTAGTCAACTGGTCTTCACCAACAAAACGATAGCTAAAGTTGAGATTGTCCTTGGCAAATACTTTGCTGATAGCCCAGATCCAATCTTGGAAATTTCTTGCTTGCAGTCTGGTATTGCTATCTAATTTTCCGCTCTCAGCTGATGGATATTCCTTGGCTTCTAGCTTTTCACGAGAACCCTTGCCGACAAGATAGAGCTTTTTCTCAGCTCTCGTCATGGCAACATACAGCAGACGCATCTGCTCTGAATAGCTAGCCAGTTGCAGTTTTTTCTCATTCTGCGTATAAGTTAAGCTAGGAATAGAGAGTTTAATGGTTTTAGGATAGTGTGCTTCCACTGCTCCTGTTTCCACCTTGGCAATGTATTTGACACCAAGCCCATTTTGACGGCTGAGAATGACGTCTGACATTGAGTCTTGTTTGTTGAAGTCCTGATCCATGTTGAGGATAAAGACATAAGGAAACTCCAGTCCTTTGCTCTTGTGAATGGTCATGAGTTCCACGGCTTCTTTAGGTGGAGCGACAGCTACGCTTGCGAGGTCATGCTGGGCTTCTAGGACTTGGTCAATCATACGGATAAAACGTGATAAGCCCTTGAAATTACTCTTTTCAAACTGGTCAGCTCGCAGAGCTAGGGCATAGAGATTAGCCTGTCTAGCAGGTCCGTTCGGCAAAGCCCCAACATAGTCATAATAAAAACGGTCGTTGTAAATCTTCCAAATCAAGTCATAGAGAGAGTGGGTTTTGGCATATAAGCGCCAAGAATCCAAGATATCCATGAATTGATTTAATTTTTCTGCTAGATCTGTGTGAATTAACTCTTTCTGGCTAGCTGCTTGTTTATGAGCATTGACCAGTTTCTCAAAAAGATTCTCTTGCACCTTATCTTCTGCTTTCTGAAGGGATAAGCGTGCCAACTCGTCCTCATCAAAACCAAACATAGGAGACTTCATCAGAGCAACTAAGGCATAGTCTTGCAGAGGATTGTGAATGACGCGCAGGGTATCCAGCATGACTTGTACTTCTAGGGATTGGAGATAATTGTTTTGCTCACCATCGGTTTTAACTGGAATTCCGTACTCAGATAAGGCAAGTAGAATCTGGTCATTTCGACTGCGACTGGAAGTCAAAAGGGCAATTTCTTTGAAGGCAACACCTTTTTCTTGATGAAGCTTCAGGATTTCCTTGATGACTAGACGCATTTCCCCAGTGAGTTTCGTGTCTGCATCACTTTCTTCTTCCGCTTGCCCACTATCGTCCTTATCGTAGAGGAGAAATTCTGCCTTGTTGTCTGGATTAGAAGTCAGTTTGGTATTGGCAAAAACAAGCTGGTGCATGTTGTCGTAGTTGATTTCGCCGACCTCTTGATCCATAAGGCGTGCAAAAACATCATTGGTTGCTGACAGCACTTCTGAACTGCTACGGAAATTTTCCTTGAGCAAAATCAGCTTTCCTTCTTTAGGATTTTGCGCATAGCGTTGAAATTTTTCATTGAAAATCTGCGGGTCTGCCTGACGGAAACGGTAGATGGACTGCTTGATATCTCCAACCATAAAGCGATTGTGACCATTCGACAGCAATTCTAGCATCCGTTCTTGAATGTGGTTGGTATCCTGATACTCATCGACCATGACCTCGTGGAATCGTTCCTGATAAGCCTCGCGAACTTGTGGGAAATTCTCTAAAATCTCAATGGTGTAATGACTGATATCAGCAAATTCAAAAGCATTTTCCTGGCGTTTACGTTCTCGATAAGCCTCCACAAAATCACTCATGAAGGTTTGGAAGGTTTTAGCTAGATCCCAGGTGTCTTCATGATAATGTTCTTGAAAGTCGAGAATTGTTATCTGGTCCGCCAGTTGTCCTAGTTTAGCAAACTGGGCCTTTCTCTCATCGTTATAGGCATCAGCCAGTGGCTTTAAATCGGCCTTACGACTGGAATTAGCCAGAGCTCGACCGTTTTTCTCCTTCGAAATGGCAACAACACGCGCAAGCACGGCTTGATAAGCCTGACAATCGGACTCTTGATTTAAGGAGCCAATTTCATCCAGAACCTGTTGCACATTTTCTAAATAGGCAGCTTTGGGAAACTCCTTAGCATCGTTATTCAGATGATAACGGAAGAAACTTTCCAAGTCCCAAAGCGCCTGCTTGATTTGCTCAGTTTGTTTGTCTTTTTCATTTGCAAAGTCAGCTTTTTCAAACCCTTTGAGGAAAGACTCGTTCAGCCATTTTTGGGGACTGCTAGTGGATTGAAGGAAATCATAGATTTTGTAGACTTGCTGGCGTAGACCTCGTTCATCCTTGCCTCGTCCAGCAAAGTTCTTCACCAAGCTACCAAATTTCTCTTTATTCTCGCCTTGGTAATGCTCTTCAAAGACCTGATGAAAAACTTCGTTCTTTAAGAGTAACTGTTCGCTTTCATTTTGTAGAATACGAAAATTAGGTGCGATATCAATCAGATAGCCATGTTTGCCAAGGAATTTTTGTGTGAAAGAGTCCATGGTTCCGATGGCAGCGTTTGGTAGATCTGCCAACTGGCGTCCCAAGTGTTGTTTGAGATCAACATCATCGGTTTCTTGGATTTGTTGGCTGATTTTTTTCTCCAAACGTTCTTTGAGTTCTGTAGCAGCCTTGACGGTAAAGGTCGAGATAAAGAGTTGGCTGATTTCCACGCCACGTACTAATTGATCAAGAATGCGCTCTGCCATAACAAAGGTCTTCCCAGAACCAGCAGACGCTGAAACAAGGATATTTTGCCCTGCCGTATAAATGGCTTCGATTTGCTCGGCTGTTTTCTTCTGTTCCTTGCTCGAACTTGCTTCTGCTTTTTGCAATTTTTGAATCTCTTCCTCAGTTAAAAAGGAAATGGGCTTCATCAATTCAACTCCTCTCTCATTTTCTCAAACCAAGCTTGCTTAAGCTTTTCTCCGACCAAACGCTTGCCATCAGACAGCTCTAATTTCTCAAGGAAACGGGCTTGACCCAAGTGGTAATTGGCTTCAAATCCTGTGATGGCTTGGTGTTGCTGGACGTATGGAGCAATACTTCTGCCATTTTCGGTATAAGGATTAATGGCGAATTGGCCTTCTAAAATCTTCTCAGCTGCTTTCTTGTAAAGATGGGCATTGTAGTCTAGTAAGAGCTGGAATTCCTCGTCTGTCAGCTGATTGGCCTTGTTTTTGTTGTAAAATTTGCCCAAATGACTGCTTTCTTTCTCTAAAAAGAGTCCCTGGTATTTCATAGACTTGCTAGCTTCTGCTACTGCACCTGCCAGATTTTTAACGGCCATCAAAGATTGGACGGGTTCAGCCATTTCCAAGTACATAGCACCGAAAAAGTTCTGCTCCCCTTCTCTTTTTAGGGCAGCAAGATAGGTTGGCAACTGGGAATTAAGCCCATTAAAGAAATGAGGAAACTGGAACTGGGTCAGACTAGACTTGTAGTCTACCACTCCTATCGCTCCATCAGCTTTCAGGCGGTCAATACGGTCAACCTTGCCTCGCACATGGACACTCCGACCATTATCCAATTGAATAAAGGCCTGATCTTTGCCGCCAAATGTTGCTTCCTCTTGAATGGTTTCAATGGCTGGATTATGACGAAGGATGTGGCCTGTTGTCCGAGCCACATCAAGTAGAACTTCCTTGGTAAACTGGGCTTCCAAACTTTCTTGATAAATGGCTTCAAATTCCCGTTCTTGACTAGTTTCTTGAATAGCTTGTTCCAAACGTTGGTCAAAGGAATTTTCAGCAGGGAGTTTCAAGGCCCGTTCAAAAATACGGTGCAAGAAATTACCATGACTGCGGGCATCCGGACGCAGGCGCACTTCTTCCTGCAAACCTAAGACATAACGGAGGAAATAACTGTATTCATTACGGTAAAACTCCGTCAAACCAGACGTAGACAGGTAAAACTCCTTGTCAGCTGGATAGAGAGCCTGCAAGGTCTCTTTCTCTAATGGCTTGCTGCTTGGGCTAGTTGGGAGTGCAGGATTTGTAAGACCTTTCTGATCAAGTTTTTTCCCCATCACACGCGCTAGAACCTTGACAAAGGTCACATCTTGCTCATTTTCACTAGAACCTGACTGCTGATGATAGGCAACTAAGCTAGACAATAGACTGTGATAAGAACCCATATCATCCTTAGTCAGACTTTTTTGATGAATCTTCTTCTCTATCCGGCTAAATCCAAAACCCACCAGTTCCTGAAGATAGGCCGATTCCTTGCTCTCATTTTCATTGAGGAGACTTGGAGCTGACAAAATCAACTGATTACGGGCAGCATTGACTAAAGAAAGCATGGTGTAGCGATTTTTCTTGAGGTTTTCACTACTTGCAATCAGTAATTGCGCACCCTCTTCAGTCGCTTGATTTAGGCTTTGTCTTTCTTCATCTGTCAAAAGACTGGTATTTTGCGCGATTTTTGGTAAATGATCCTGAGTCAGCCCAATGGCGTAGACAAAGTCAGCTGTCAGAGGGGCAATCAGATCGTAACTCTGCACCAGAACGGTGTCAACAGTTGCTGGAATGGTACGATACTGGGATAAGCTCATTCCAGAATGGAGCAAGGATAGGAAATCCTCTAGACTAACTTGTGAACCAGCAAAAACCGTCGCAAATTGTTCTAAAACATGGCAGGAAGCCTTCCAAACTTCGGCTTGTCTTTCCTGTTCAAGAGCTTCCATGGTAGCTGTCAATTCTTGCATCTGCTTGCTTAAAGCAGCATTTTTTAGAAAAGTATTCCACTTTTGCAAGAGATTTTCAGCCTTTTGCTTCCGACTGGCAAATAAGGTTTCAAGTGGCGCCAAAACTCGCAGACGAATAACATTCAAGCGTTTCAAATCAAATTTTCCGTGGTGGGATTTTGTGAATGTCTGCTGAAAAGCTGGCAAGCCATTGATACTCAGATAGCGGAGGTATTGCTCAAAAATATCAATCTCAGTCTGACTGAGGTCAGTATACAAGCCTGTTCTGAGAAGATTAATCAAATCCTCCTGACGGAAACGGTAACGTTTCAAACGAAAAATAGATTCGACATACTGGGTCAAGGGATGATGGGCCATGGATTCACTTCTACCAAGATAGAATGGTATCTGGTACTGGTCAAAAATGGTTTTCAGTAATAACTGGTAAGAAGCCACATCCCCCAGCAAAATACGAAAATTCTTGTAACTCAGTTCTGGATGGTCATGTAATTTCTGACGAATAGCGCGAGCCACCAACTCCAACTCTTCTTTTTGCGTCAAGCAGGACCAGATTTGCAAATTTTCACGGTCCTTCTCATCGACATCTAAAGCGAGTTCTGAAAAATCATAAGAAGACTCTAGCAAACGAGAAGCCTTGTCAAAACTATCCATTTTCTCATGGATCTGAGAATGATCCTGAGCAGGTGTTTGGTATTTTGCCCCCAAATGATGAAGAAATTCCACACTGGCTTGATAGAGATTCCCTTCAGTGAACGGACTAGTATAGGCCTTCTTGCTTGCATAGGCCCCAATAACAATCTCGGCACCTTTTCGATGGAGCAGATCCACCACATGCTCTTCCTCAGCAGAAAAACGGGTAAATCCGTCAATGACCAAGGCAATCTGACTGAAATCACTACTTACCTTATCGTTCTCAATAGCCTCAATCAAATGGGACAACTGACTTCCCTGAGCCAACTGACCTTGATTGAGATAGGCTGTTACTTTCTCAAAAATCAAGAGCAAGTCTGCCCGCTTGTCATCATCAGTCAAACTTTCCAAATCTAAAAAGTTCATCTGAGCAGTCGTCATCTCATGATAAAGTTCAACCAACTGCTGGATAAATTGAGGATCCTGCTTTATAGCACTATAAACACGTAAGTCCTTGGGATCTAGTTCTGCAAGACATTTATAAAAAGCCATCCCAAGACCGATGTCATCTAGACTCGTCTTAGCTGGCAAATCATTTAAAACCAGGTAACGAGCCATCTGAGCAAAGCGCGTGACGGTAATCGCAAAAGAAGCCTGCTGGGACAAGCATTCCAGCACGGCACGTTCCTTTTCAAATGAAAGAGAGTTGGGTGCGATGTAGAAAACCCGCTTTCCTGCAGCAACTAGCTCTTCCGCCTCTCTGGTTAGGATTTCTGTCAAAGAAGTCCGAATATCAGTATAAAGTAATTTCATCTCTGCCTCGTTTGGTTTATCAAAGTTTCTTACTCTATTATAGCAAAGTTCGCTTCACAGTCCAAATCCAAAATTCTAGTTGACAATCATTTAATTAGCAAATCAATCATCCTTCATCATCCACTTTCATATGCTGAAAGATATGGAGGAAAAAGTCTTTGGAAACTTCAAAATGTCCATAACGAAGTCGAGAAGTATAGTCTTTCCATTCAGGATGTTGTCTGGCTATTTCTATGGAACAATCTTTGACTGGCTGATAATACTCAACATTTCGTCTAAAGGGAAAGAATCCTTCGAATTGCTCTACTTGATAGGCCTTGTCGTCTATAATTTTACCTACGGCCACAAAAGCCTGTAACTTATCTTGACCATTCATATCGTATTTTGGACTATAGTATAAAAGGTAGTCTCCTTTTTTCATACGGTTTAAGGGGCCGCCCTTTCCATGACAGACCTGACAAAAATTTCCTTCAACTCCTCTTAAAACATGGTTCTTTGAAACAACTCCAACCCAATATCTAGGCATTTTTATCCTCCAACTCTACCAACATGCGATTAAAAACTTCTCTATCGTTAGATAGTTTTTCAAAAAATTCTTCATCAATTCCCTCTACTAAGGGTAAAGCTTGATTGATCTTCTCCGCGCCAGACTTCGTCACTGAGACAAGTTTTGCCCGACTATCCTTTGGGTGTTGATCGCGTCTAATGTAGTCTTTCTTCTCCAGTAGCCTAACAATCTGGGAAACCGTCATGACATCCATACCGGTGAACCGAGCTATATCAACTTGCGTTACATATTCCTCTCTATTGCTCAGAAACAAGAGAGAGGTTAACACGATAAATTGAGGCAAAGTGAGACCAACTGATTTTAAAACTCTTTTTAAGTTGCTTTCCCACTTGTTGTAAACTTTGATGAAAAGAAGACCTGTAGATTCTGTTTCATCATTTTTGTAAATTGAATTAAACTTATACTTTAACATTTTTTCTCCTCAAATATTAAGTATACATATTATATAAGAATTTATTTTGTTTTTCAAGAAAATGAAAGTCAAATTTTACAATTCTGTCAGACATTTTATAGTCTATATGCTATAATAAAAGCAAAACACCTAGAAAAGGAAGTCTTATGATTAAACTACTAGCCTTGGATATGGACGGAACCCTCCTTAACGAAGCCAAGGAAATCCCACAAGCCCACATTACCGCCATTCACCAGGCCATTGAAAAAGGTGTCAAACTGGTTCTCTGTACAGGTCGCCCGCTTTTCGGTGTCCTCCCCTACTATAAAAAACTAGGATTGGACCTCCAGAATGAGTATGTCATTGTTAATAACGGTTGTTCAACTCACCAGACCAGTGACTGGGGTCTAGTTGACTGGCAAGAACTTAGTCCAGCTGACATTGAATACCTCTATGACCTAGCAGAAAAAAGCGACGTTCAGTTGACTCTTTTTGATGAGAAACATTATTTTGTCCTCGGTGGTAAGCCTAATGAAATTGTTCAAAATGATGCCAAGCTAGTCTTTTCAGACCTGACTGAAATTTCCCTTGAGGAAGCGACTAGTGGTAAGTATCGTATGTTCCAAGGGATGTTTTTGGGTACCAAAGAGCAAACAGATGATTTTGAGCGGCGATTCGCTAAGGAACTCTGCCAACGATTCAGTGGAGTTCGTTCGCAGCCTGTCATTTATGAAGCCATGCCACTTGGAACGACAAAGGCTACTGCTCTTTCTCGACTAGCAGCGATTTTGAAGATCGAGCCCTCAGAAATTATGGCCATGGGTGATGCCAATAACGATATCGAAATGCTTCAGTTTGCAGGACTTGGCATTGCTATGGGAAATGCCAGCGATCATGTCAAATCCCTTGCTAATGACGTTACAGCTAGCAATGAAGAAGAAGGCGTTGCGCGTGCCATTGAGAAGTATATTTTATAGTAAAAAAGCCCAGTTCAATGTCAACTGGGTTTTGTTTTTTTAAGAATCACAAAACTTTAGAAACTCTTTAGAAATACTTGAACTTTCTTTGATTTCTATACCTTATACTAAAGTTAGTAAAACAAATCAAAAGGAGAAAATCATGAAAACAGTACTCGAAATTCATGGACTGACCAAACAATTCGGCCAACAAGCTATTCTTCAAGATCTTAGTCTAACCATAAAAGAGGGAGATATTTATGGTCTAATCGGAAAAAACGGAGCTGGTAAAACTACTCTTATTAAAATCATTTCACAATTATTGTTTGCTGACAAAGGTACAGTTTCCCTCTTTTCTAGTCAAGAACAAAATGAGTGGACCAAGGCCTTATCTCGAGTAGGTTCAGTTATCGAATCACCTGTAGCCCATAATCACTTAACAGCTTATCAAAATCTGAAATATTATTGTATGATACGTCATATTCCAAATGCTGATAAGGTGATTCATGAGACCTTGGACTATGTTGGGTTGTCAGATACAGGAAAAAAAGTCTTTCGTGATTTTTCATTAGGAATGAAACAAAGACTTGGCATCGCCATTACCCTCCTATCAAAACCCGACTTCCTGATTCTTGATGAACCTATTAACGGTCTCGACCCAATTGGAATCAAAGAATTTCGCCTCATGATCCAGCGGCTCAATCAAGAAAAAGGCATAACTATCCTCATCTCTAGCCATATCTTGTCAGAGCTCTATCTCCTAGCTAATCGCTTTGGTATTCTGGATCAAGGTAAGATTATCCGTGAAATCAGTAAAGCTGAATTTGAAACACTGAGTGAGGATTATATTGTGCTTAAAACAAGCGAAAAAGAAAGAGCTTGTCAGGTATTGAAAGAACAAATCCAGCTCCAGTTTAAGGTTGTAAATCCTGAAAATGAAATCCATATCTTTGGTAATGAACAAGATGTCAAACAGATTCTTAAGCAACTAACTTTGGCAGATGTTGCTATTGATGAGATATACTTTGCCCGTCAAAACCTAGAAGAATACTTCACCCAATTGGTAGAATAGGAGAAAAATCATGATACATACCATTCAAGCAGATTTTTACCGTCTTTTCCGCTCCAAAGGATTCTGGATTACAGAATTCATTCTCTTTGTACTTATGTTACTGGGTGCTACTATTGGTGCTACAGGACATCTAATGGCAGTAAATACAACACCACCAGAGACTCCTACCCATGGTTGGAATGGGATAGAAGCTCTAATCAACGCGTCTAGCAATGGTTCAAACCTCGTTTTTCTCTGCATTGTTCTAGCATGTCTCGTTCTAGGAGTTGATCTAATCGGCAAGCTCTATAAAAATAGTTTGACTGTTGGCGTTTCTCGTACAGAGTTTTTCCTTGCTAAATCCTTTGTACTAGCAAGTATCGCTCTCTTACAGCTCATCGCCAGCCTTGTGATTGCTTTTGTTCCCTCAACTCTACTAAACGGACTTGGTACGATGCCTGATGGTTTTGTTACTAATCTCCTCTTGACGATTTCCCTTCAATTTCTCTGCCTCCTCGCTTGGCTTTCGATTATTTCCTTTATTCTCTATGGGACTCACTCCTATCTTGCCGTATTTATCGGCTATCTAGTTACCTCTATCATCTTTTCTATGCCAATGCTTATCTTTCCAAATATCGCAATTTTACGATATCTGAGCTTAAATTTTGCCTATGCCATGACTGCTGATAGTCAATCAGTTCTCTATACCATAACGGTTTGCATCGCTATCATACTTTTCTTCTCTCTCAGTGGACTGACTGTTTTCAAGAAGAAAAGTTTATAAAAAGAACCTCCTCTAGGATATAGAGGAGATTTCTTCTGTTAAAAATAAATAAAGACTGAAAACCATTCTCCATCAGCAACTAGCTTCATATCCGCTCCAAGAAGATGAACTAATTCCTCAGTAATATAGAGACCTAAACCAGAGGATTCTTCTGTATCCGACATATTTTCAGAATAAAAACGATTGCTGAGATTGTCTATATTCTTGATAGATTTTTTGACTAGATTATCAATTTCCAAAACAAGCCCCTTTTCTTCCTTTTTCAAAGAAAGTCGAGCCTTCTCCTTGCCGTGCTTGAGAACATTTCCAAGGAGGTTTTGTATAATTCGATCAAGCAAGTCCTCATCAGTCGTCGTTTTCAATCCAGGTTCAACGTTAAAATCAAGAACAATATGTGAAGTTTGAAAAACATCGTAATAGGCTAAAGTCTTTTTCGTTATAAAAGTTGATAAATCAAGTTCCTCCAGTTTCGGTTTGACTGCTCCTTCCATCAGATGACGGTATTCAAGGAGAGCTTCCAAACGTTTGGAAACCAAATCAAGATGATGGGCTATTTTATTTAAGGTTTCTGTACTATTATCGGGATGTTTTATTAGTTGCTGAGTATATCCTGAAGCGATTGTCAAAGGTGTCCGAATATCATGAGCGATGTTACTGACTGCCATATCTAGGGTGCGTTTTTCACGCTTCATGATTAGCTGATTCTCTTCCACTTCTTGAAATAGATTCTCAATTTGGTTATGTAGTCGCAAAATGGTCTTTGAAAAGAAATTTACACCGATCCTCTTCATGCTACCAGAGCGAATCTTTTCTTCGATTTGTCTGCTTAAATCTTTAATTGCTATATGATAGCGAATCAAAGAAATCGCCAAAATAATGTTAGTAAGGAGTAATATTGATATCAAAATGTAAATCATTACTTATCTCCTTTTAATCGAACACCAACTCCCCAAATGGTTTCGATGTACTCGTGATTTGGATCCAGTTGATGCAGTTTTTTACGGAGATTGCTTAGATGGGTGTTGAGCGTATTGTCTCCAGGCAGGTAACTTTCTTCCCAAATCAATTCATAGAGTTCTTCTTTGGTGAAGATCTTTTTAGGATACTGGAGCAACATTTGGAGAATCTGACACTCTTTCTTTGCAAGGCGAATGGTTTCAGTTGCGTTACTTATTTCAAAACTATCCGCATCGAACTGGATATTTTTAAAGCTTTGTGCGAGGTTATCAATTTCTCTTCGATCTCCTGACTGATGTTCACCACTTTGGCGTAATTGCACGGTGACTCTGGCAAAGACTTCGTCCAAATCAAAAGGTTTCACTACATAATCATTGGCACCGTCTAGTAGATATTGGCTGATGAACTTTTTATCACCCAAAGCAGTGAGCATGATGACCGGAGTCTGACTAGTTTGTCGAATGGCTTGCAAGACTTGGTCGCCATTTTTCCCAGGAAGCATGATATCTAGCAAAACGAGATCAATGCCTCCTTTGTCAAATTGCATGATACCTTCCGTACCAGAAAAGGCTTGTATCACCTCGTGTTCCTCTGCAAGAAGGGTTCTTAAGATTTCCTGGATTTCATTATTATCTTCAATTACAAGTATGCTTGCCATAAACCTCGTCCTTTCTAAAACTATTATAACATGTTTTATTAGGAATTCCAGATACAGAAAAGCTTCTCTCACATTTTAAGCAAGAAGGAGCTAATGAAAATTGAATCTACTTAACCAAATAAGCAATCAAAGCTATGATCCATAGATGAGCCGGGTAGAAAATATAAAAGAAATATTTACTCCAACTGGTTTCTTGTCCTCGCTGTCCATTATACAAGGCCATAAAAGGAAATACGGTGATAAAGAGCCAGTCAGAATTGTAAAGCATCATTTCCAAGGTTTGGTACCAAGTGTCATAGGTATGGATAGAAGTCACTAACAGGAAGGCCCAAAGTAGAGTATAGAGGAGATTTCGCAATCCCTTACGATTTCGACAAGAGTAACTAATCAAGAGAAATGGTAGCATGGTGATACCACCCTCAGTAAAAAGACAACCGAAAATCAAGAGACCAGCAAGCCCAATCCGACGCCACAACTTCTCTTTTTGATCCAACTCTTTTCGAGGAAAACCAATCCAAAGCATGGTGACACCGATGGCCAGAGTCAGAAAAATGTTATTAGTGACCATTACTCCTTTAGATGCAAATAGGGCATTGAGGAGGCTATTTCCAGCAAACATGATAAGCGCCCAAGACCAGAGGCGGATGAGGTAGTCTCTCAGGTTTCGAGTATGGATAAATCCTTCCATAGCCATATAGGCAAACCAAACTCCCACACAACGGGTCATAGCGTGGAAAATACCTTCCCACAGAGGAGAAACGATCCCTGTGATATGAGGGATATGGTCTAGAACCATTACTGCCGCCATCAGGTACTTCAACTGTGTCGCATTCCATTTTTTCATAATAAACCTCTTTCTTTTTGATCTACATAGAGTATAGCATACATTTCTACATATAATCGTACACCTATCTTACATTTAAAAAGCCTATCTTACATTTTTGTAAGACAGGCGTGAATATCAAAAGTTTATTCTGAAAGTTACCTTCTAGTCCGTAATTCGTTGGTACATTTCTGGTCTTCTATCTCGAAACAAGCCCCAGTTGAGGCGTTCGCTTGCTCCCTTGTCAAGGTCATAAGTTGCTAACAGAACAGCTTCACCTTGTCTTTCAGCTTGCTCTAGAATAGCTCCTGTTTCATCTGTCATAAAGGAGGAACCATAGAAGTCAAGACTGGAACTCTGTCCACCATTTTCCTCACTGGGAGTGACTTCTTCCAAACCGTAACGATTGGCTGCAATGACTGGGAGAATATTAGCTGCTGCGTGCCCTTGCATGGTACGTTGCCAGTGACCACAACTATCTGTATCCAAAATTGGCTCCGAACCAATGGCTGTTGGATAAAAGAGCAATTCAGCCCCATTCAGAGCAAGACAGCGCGCTGTTTCAGGAAACCATTGATCCCAACAGATGCCAATCCCAATCTTAGCGTAGCGAGTATGCCAGACCTTGAAACCAGTGTTGCCAGGCGTAAAATAAAACTTTTCTTGATAATAATGGTCATCTGGTATGTGGGTCTTCCGATAAACGCCCAGCACTTCTCCATCAGCATCAATGACGGCGATTGAGTTATATAAGACATTGCCATCTTTTTCATAGAAACTAATCGGTAGAACAACCTGTAGTTCCTTAGCAATCACCTTAAAATGCTGAATGGCTGTATTTTCTGTCACTGACTGGGCATACTGGTAGTAGTCATACTGGCGTTCCTGACAGAAATAAGGACGTTCAAATAACTCTGGTAAGAGAATGATTTGTGCGCCTTTGTCTGCAGCTTGACGTACTAAACGCTCCGCTGTTTGGATATTTGTTGCCACATCCTTGGTACATTGCATCTGGATTGCTGTAACTCTTACATTTCTCATCTTTTTCTCCTATTCAGGGATTTGTTGGGTGATACAGTGGATATTGCCACCACCTAACAGAATATCTCTAGCTGCTATTCCGACAACTTTACGGTCTGGGAAACACTTACCGAGGATATCCAAGGCCACTTGGTCGTTGACATCTTGAAACTGGGGAACCAAGACAGCCTTGTTGGCGATATAGAAATTGACATAGGAAGCCGCAAGACGCTCGCCCTCATAACGCTCCTCTTCACCTTCTTCATAGATGTAGCCTGGCAAATCCTCTTCGGTTACAACTTGAAGAAGCGCTGGGATTGGCAATTTATGAATGGTGAAGGGACGACCTTTTGCATCCGTTTCCTTCTCTAAAAGAGCTAAATCAGCTACAGACATAGCATACTGGGGATCGTCTTGGTCATCCGTCCAAGCTAAGACAAGCTCTGCAGGACCAACAAAAGCTGCAACATTGTCAACGTGTTCATTGGTTTCGTCCTGATAAATACCGTAAGGTAGCCAGATAACTTTTTCAGCGCCGAGGGTCTCTAATAAGGTGTTTTCGATTTCTTCTTTACTGAGATGAGGATTGCGTCCAGGACTGAGTAAGCAGCTTTCAGTCACCAGGATGGTTCCTTGACCATCGCTGTGTATGGCTCCTCCTTCCAGTACAAAAGGTTTGGCATCGTAAACTGGCATTTCCAAGGCCTCAGCAAAACGACTGGCTACCTGGTTATCCTCTTCATAATCTTGATAAAGACCATCTACAGCGCCACCCCATGCATTAAAAGACCAATCGACTGCCAACTTTTCTCTTTTTTCATTGACGAGAATGGTTGGCCCAGTATCACGCGCCCAGGCATCATTAGTAGGAATATCTAGATAAACAACCTTGTCTCCTAGATAGGATTGGGCTTCAGATAGATGGTCCTGCTCCACCAAAAGATAAACAGTTTCCCCTTCTGCTATGGTCTTGATAATATGGCTAAATGATCTTTTGGCAGCCTTCCCTTGAAAGGGCCATGATCCTGGTCGAGTCGGCCAGATCATGAGGGTACCATGATGAGGTTCGTACTCTGCTGGCATACGATAGCCTGCTTTTTTCGGAGTTTCTATCATGATAATCTCCCTTTAAAGTCTTGATAGCCAAAGGCTTTGACTAAGCTGCAGTCACCTTGCTCGTCCATGAGATAGAGACTTGGCAAGCCAATACCGTTAAAAGTATTATTTTTGACAAATGAGTATATTGCCATGTCCTCAAAGTACAGTTTGTCTCCAATCTCAACTGGATTTTCAAAACTAAAGTCGCCAATCACATCACCCGTCAGACAAGTATTGGAAGAAAGTCTATAGGTATGGGCTTTTTCCTGAGCCTCAAACCCATTTCTTAAAGGTGGACGATAGGGCATCTCAAGTACGTCAGGCATATGGCAGGTCGCGGAGGCGTCTAAAACCAAAATCTCCATACCGTTTTCTACAATATCTAATACTTCAGTAGCTAGATAACCCGCATTGAGTGCAATGGCTTCACCCGGCTCGATATAAACTTCAAGATTGTAAGTTTCTCGGATACGCTTGATTTCAGAAATCAGCAAATCCACATCATAGTCTTCTCTTGTAATGTGGTGTCCACCACCCATATTGAGCCATTTAACCTCATGTAAATAAGGACCAAACTGCTCTTCTACTGCTTTCAAAGTTGTCTCTAAATCATCTGAACCTTGCTCGCAAAGGGTATGAAAATGAAGGCCATCCACCAAGTCCAGCAAATCACTCGGTATCTTGTCTAGAGTAACTCCAAAACGGGATCCCGGTGCACAAGGATCATAGAGTGCGTGATCTCCTTGGGTTGAACATTGAGGATTGATACGCAAACCGACACTGATACCAGCCGCTCGACAACGAGGACCGTGTTTACGCAACTGTCTCTCTGAGTTAAAGACGATATGGTCTGTTATCTCAAGCAATTCCTCCAAATCTGCATCCTTGAAAGCAGGCGCAAAGACATGGACTTCCCCCGGAAACTCTTCTCTAGCTAACTTAGCTTCATAGAGTCCACTAGCCGTTGTACCAGAGAGATACTGACTAATCAAAGGATAGGTTTTGTAGAGGGAATAAGCCTTCTGGGCAAGTAAAACCTTGCAGCCTGCTTCTTCCTGAACTTGTTGAAGAATCCGGCAATTTTCCTCTAGTTTGGCTAAGTCAATGACATAGGCTGGTGTGGGTACTTGTTCTAACTTCATTAGTCCACCATTTGTGGATTTTCAACCACAACCCATGGCAAGCCGTACTCATTCAAAGCTTCCATAAATGGATCTGGATCCATTTCTTCAAGGTTGTAAACTCCAGGTTGTTTCCAAGTACCGTTCATAACCAATTTTGTCCCAATCATGGCTGGAACACCAGTCGTGTAAGAAATGGCTTGTGAACCAACTTCTGCGTAACATTCCTGATGGTCACAAACATTGTAGATATAGATAGTCTTTTCAACGCCATCTTTGACACCTGTAAAGATACAGCCGATATTGGTTTTCCCAACTGTGCGTGGACCAAGGCTTGCAGGGTCTGGAAGCAAGGCTTTTAAGAATTGAATCGGAACGATGTCTTGTCCATTGAAGTTAATGGTATCCGTACGAAGGAGGCCAACGTTTTCCAAGCATTTCATGTGGTTTAGATAAGATTGACCAAAAGTCATAAAGAAACGAATCCGTTTGACTCCAGGAATGTTCTTAGCCAATGATTCAATTTCTTCATGGTGAAGGAGATACATGTCTTTTTGCCCAACTTGAGGGAAATCGTACTCACGCTTGATAGACATAGCTTCGACTTCGACCCATTTTCCATCTTCCCAGTAAGAACCTGGGGCAGAAACCTCGCGGAGGTTGATTTCTGGGTTGAAGTTAGTCGCAAACGGATAACCGTGGTCACCACCATTACAGTCTAAAATATCGATATAGTGGATCTCATCAAAATAGTGTTTCAGAGCATAAGCTGAAAAGACACTGGTCACACCTGGGTCAAAACCAGAACCAAGAAGAGCAGTCAAGCCAGCTTCTTTAAATTTCTCCTGATAAGCCCATTGCCATGAGTAGTCAAAGTAAGCTGTAAAACCAAGTTCCTTGCAACGTTTTTCATAAATGGCACGCCATTCTGGATCTTCTGTGTCCTCAGCCTCATAGTTGGCAGTGTCGATATAGTGGACACCTGTCGCCAAACAAGCATCCATAATGGTCAAGTCTTGATATGGGAGTGCTACGTTCAAAACGGCTTCTGGTTTGTAGCTTTTAATCAAAGCAATCACTTCTTCTACCTTATCAGCATCAAGAGCAGCTGTTTCAATCTTTGTACTTGTTTTGCCTTCTAATTTAGCCTTCAGGTCATCACATTTTGACTTTGTACGACTAGCAATCATAATCTCTGTAAATGTTTCGCTATCTTGGCAAATCTTTGAAATAGCAACTTGGGCAACGCCCCCACATCCGATAACTAATAGACGACTCATTTTTTCCCTTCCTCTTCTTCTAAAATGTCTTCTACATACTTAGGCAACATAAAGGCTCCCACATGTAAGTTTGCAGTGTAGTATTCTGTGAAAAGCTGGCGTTTTTTCCAGCCTTCCTTGTCAAAATCTTTAACAGGGTGGTATTTTTTCGATGCAAATCCAAATAGCCAATAGCCAGCTGGACTGGTTGGGATGTGCGCCTGATAAACTCGACTGATTGGAAAGGATTGATTGACCTTGCGGTGCATGCTTCGGCAAGCTGACTCATCTTCGTCAAAGAAAGGACTACCATGCTGGTAAATCATGATGCCGTCTTCTTTGAGAGCTCTGTAACTGTTTCCATAAAATTCCTTGGTAAAGAGCCCTTCCGTATGTCCAAATGGATCCGTCGCATCGTTGATAATGATATCGTAATCATCCTCACAGTTTCTCAAAAATCTCAGTCCATTTTGATAATAAATCGTAACACGAGGGTCATCTAGCCCTGCAGCAAAGTCTGGGAAATACTCACGACAAACCTCGACCAACATCTCATCTGGTTCCACAATATCGATTTGCTCTAGTTCAGGATAGAGTGTTAATACTTGGGCAACACCGCCATCACCACCCCCAATAACCAATACTTTCTTTGGATTGGGATGCACAGCCATGGGAACGTGGACCGTCATTTCATTGTAGACAAAGTCATCTGCATCTGAAAACAAGACGTGACCATTTAAGATTAATATTTTCCCAAAAGCGGGAGTATCTAATACTTCTATATCCTGCCATTCACTTTTTCCAGCGTAGAGTTGCTTAGCTGTTCTCAAAGATAATTTCACATCTGGAGTATGAACTTCAGAAAACCACAAATCCATCTAGTTCTCCTTTCTATCAATAACGTTGATGTGATTGACTTCTGGATCTTCCGTCCCTTGGAGGGAGCAACCACGTTCTTTGGCAAATAGGATATAATCCACAATTTCTCGTGTAATACGTTCACCTGGTGCTAGGATTGGAATCCCTGGAGGATAGCACATGACAAATTCCCCACAGACCTGTCCAACAGACTCATCCAAGGTCAAACTTCTTCTCTCTGAATAGAAGGCTTCCTGAGGAGACAGCACTAACTCTGGTTGGATATATTCTCCAGCAATCAAGTCCTTTCCATCTCTTGAATAGAGTCTCTTAATATCAGCCAAAGCACCGACCAGACGCTCTATATCTTGGATGCGATCGCCGATGGAAATATAAGCCAAGATATTACCAATATCCCCAAACTCAATCTGAATATCATATTCGTCTCGCAGGAGGTCATAAACTTCGATACCTGTTAAGCCAATACCCTGAGTGTAGACTGACAGCTTGGTCACGTCAAAATCACAGACCGACACACCGTCTATTAACTCTTTTGAGTAGGCATAGTAACCACCGATAGCATTGATTTCACGACGAGCATACTCGGATAGTTCAATAACCTTCTCAAAAGACTCTTTACCACGAAGAGCTAGATTACGACGTGAAATATCAAGACTTGCCATCAACAAGTAAGAGGCAGATGTAGACTGGGCCAGGTTAATGATCTGTCGAACATATTCAGGATTCATACGCTCCCCGATAAGCAGGATGGAGCTCTGGGTCAAACTCCCACCAGACTTATGCATAGAGACCGCCGCCATATCAGCGCCAGCGTCCATAGCAGATAGTGGCAATTTGTCTGTAAAATGCAAATGCGCTCCATGAGCTTCATCTACTAAAACCAGCATGCCCGCTTCATGAGCCATTTCCGTTAAACCCTTGAGATCTGAACAAATCCCATAGTAGGTAGGATTGTTGATTAGGATAGCTTTAGCATCCGGATGTTCCTTGATAGCCTGTGCAACACGGTTATTTTCAAGACCTAAAGCGATACCAATTTTAGGATCTACACTCATCTCGATATAGATGGGAATGGCACCACATAGAACCAGCGCATTGATAGCAGATTTGTGGACATTACGCGGCAGAATAATCTTATCTCCTGCCTTGCAGGTGGAAAGAATCATGGTTTGAACAGATGAAGTTGTTCCCCCAATCATGAGAAAGGCATGCGCTGCTCCAAAAGCATCCGCTGCCAGCTCCTCTGCATCTCGAATAATCGAAATAGGATGACCTAAATTATCTAAGGGTTTCATAGAATTGACATCAATGCCAACACATTTTTCTCCCAACAATTCAACAAGTTCTGGATTTCCCCGTCCGCGTTTGTGACCTGGTACATCAAAGGGAACAATCCGTTTCTTTCTTAGCTTTATCAGACCTTCATAAATAGGGGCCTGATTTTGATCTAACTTTTTCAAGACATACTCCTTTACCGTATTTTTAGCTCCTCATAATGATGAGAGCGACCAAAGGTTGACTTATGAAAAAAGAGCAGGTTTTCACCTGCTCTGCAATCTTCTGACGTTTTTATTTTGGTTTCTGTTGAGTATGTCTGTTCCCGATGTTTCCTAACTCTCTAGTAGCAAATATTACGTACTTTATTGATCGTTTCACAAGATGACGTGTGCTTTCACCACACTAAAATTTATGAATTAGGACAAGCGTCCTAACATCAACTTATAAAAGTAGGCTTTTAACCCTATCAATAATGCGGCTTTTCAACCACGCTTCGGCATTCAACCCTGCCTGTCCGTAGGCATTTTTTACTCGGGTTTATATTTGCTAGAAAACATCATCTCATTTTCTAAGCCTTATAACTATATCATGTTTACAAAAGCTTGTAAAGTACTTTTTTAAAATTTTCTTAAATTTTGTTCGCGAATAGTTAAATTACATCCCAAAAGTTAAAATCCATTCAACTGAAAACGATTAAAAAAGGAACTAATTTTTAGTTCCTCTCAAAATTATTTAATCTTATGCTTATTCATTTTTTCTTGGAAAATATTTGTAATGATTTGGCGCAATTCTTCTCTTTCCTTCTCAGGAATCTCACTACTTCTCTTGGCAACTGCATAGAGCTCTGGATGTTCAATAGAAATTCGCTTTACTGTCCGAGTTGTTGCGTGTTTTCTCACAAAAAATGGGATGCGTTTGATCCATTCCTGAGGTACTAGGGCAAGGATTTTCGCAGCGGTTTCCTTATCGCTAATTTCAGAAGTTGTCAGTCCTTGCTTTATCATTTCCTGTTCTTTTTCAGTAAAATCTTTTAATTCCATGATTCTTCTCCTAGTTGGTAAATGACTCTATGATAGATTATATACTAATCCTGACCAAAGTACAAATAGAATAACATCAAAAAAACTTAGTAGATCTTTATTTCACTAATCATCACGCGCTACTTCTCCAACTAGCTCAAAATCTATCATATGGTAGTTTTCATCCAAGCGAATTAAGGAAAAATATTCATTCCAAAACAGGTGGTCACTGTGACTTTTCCACTGGATACCATACCATAGTTGGGTCGAATCGACAGGATGTGCAGGCGGAACTGACCATAATTTATCACCAAAGGTTGTTCGCATAGCTCCTTCTTCAATTCTAGTCAGTAAATCTACACCATTCAGCTTATAGGAGATAGCTTTTGATTTTGCTGCTTTGATACGATCTTCATCTAGCTTAAATTGGATAATTTTACAGTCCTCTAAGGCGGTTTCTTTTGTTTCATCTCCGTATAAGGCAATACTTCCAAGGATTAAACCATCTTTGCCAAGAAGATAGGGAGCATACGACACAGCATTGCTATCTCGACGGAAGCCTTTCTTGATAAAAATACTCTTATCAGCCTGATATTTTTTGATTTTCCTCGAAGGAATATTCGCTTCATAATCATCGTCAAAGCTATCCTCCCCCCTGATATAGATGTCAAAACCTTCTTTCAGAAGATCACTCACACTTGTTTGTGTTAGCGTGATTGACTTGTCATCTATCATCAATTCTGGAGCTTTGGGTGGCAATCCTATCTGACCGTAGGCTATCATAAGAAATAAAGCCACCATAAAAGAAACCACAAGTGCGATCATCGCTTTTCCCGTGCGTTTTCTAGCATTAAAAAGTGCCATAATCGGTGGTAGAATGACAATTCTAGCCAAGATAGCATTACCAGTTCCACCCCTACTCATTATTTGCACTACAAAAACGCCAGCAATCGCAATCATCGACAAATAAACCAAAAGCTCGCCAAGCCCCATCTTATCTGTACGAGTTTGCTCATTTACTGGCTCGTCTAAGACGGATTTCCCATTCACTACCAGCCTTTTGAGAAAGAAATACATTCCGAGTCCAATCCCCAAAAACGCTAGTCCAAGAAAAATTAGAGACCCGATTGCAATCATTCTGCCCATCTTTATTTTCTCCTTAGTTGATACATTCAGCCTTTATTTTCTTTTTTAAAGTTCTATTCGCAATCAGTAGCACAAGCAAAAGAAAGGGCGCTCCATTAAGAACAAATATGGGGAAAGCCTTGATAGCAATCCATAATATCGTCCCTTTTTTCTCAATCCAAGTCCCTCCCCAATCACCATTAATCAATGGAAATAGTGATTCTATATAGCCTTGATACCATAGAAAAAATGGATTTTGGGAGCAATTCGCATTCAGCCAGATAATTATCAAGCAAAACAGAATCAAGTAGACCAGACCGACAAATACACTAATCCGTCTGGTGGTCTTTGTCGCCTGCTGACAGATTCTTTCTTTGGTCTCTTGATTAATGCCTTCAAGACTACTATTCTTGCAAGCTTCCTTTTCAAACCGATAAAGTAGATACCGATAGAGGTAATCCTTTCGCATATTGCCTTTCATATAAAACCTCGTCTGAAGCTTGGAGAACGAATTAAAAATCATTGTTTAGACCTCTAATTTCAAGGAATTGCAGTCTAGATAATTTGTGATTATTGCAGAAGGGAACATAGCTCTTAATCAGATCATATCGACATACCATGTTTTTTCATCGCCAAATCCATAGAATTTCTCATCAATCAACCATTTGCCATCTATCAACCTAAGCACAAACTTATGTTTCATTTCCAAAGCTTCCTCATAGTATAGTATGACCGTTGCCAGATCCCCTTTTCGCATGGTAAACCAAACGGAAAAATTCTCGCCACGTAAATACGAATACTCACTTGGATGGCCATAGGAGTTCCTAGCCCCTTTTGATAAGAGTTTCTCGCTTACACAGCCATCCAGGAGAGCCAGATAGCGTTGATGGTATTCGTCCATCAGTTCATTCCACTCGGGATGGATCTGATGTGAAGGTATCTTGAGTAGCCTTTTTTCAGCATCGAGTTCCTTGTTGCGTTCATAAATTTCTTCTTCCAAAAAGGTTAATTTCTGTAATAATTCCAATAACGGAGGCAAGAGTTCATCTACCATTTTTTTGTATTTTTCTGGGGTGCTTTTTAACGTCAGTTCCATTATTTTCTAACCTCGATATTCATGTGTCAGTTCTGCTAATTCTCTATCAGACAGACTACCATCAGTATAGAGTTTTTTCAACAACTTATCATCAAATTCAAAAGAATAATATTCTGGCACAAATTCTTTAAACCTATCGTATGTATCAAAGGTGTATCCCAATAACCAAGTTCCGCCATTATTATTCTCAATGTTATTTTGATGAATGGTACCATCATACCAGATACAAAATGTTGTTTCTTCTCTTTCTTTTAAAGTTAAAAGATTCAGCCATTTTTCATCAATACCTTCATAAATCCTGTCGATGCTGTTCTGATTCCATTGGTCAGCTGCAAACTGATTGAGACTATTTTCATGATCAAATCCCTTTATCAAGACCACTTCTTCTGTAAAAATCACATCCAAAGAATCCCCAGCACCGTTATCAATGCTGTATCGGCTAGTGAAGTCCGTTACTTTCTTTCATATCAATCTCAAATAGTCTTTTGAAGGATCTGTTAAATAATCATCCAAAACATACAAGGCCTCAAGGCTTTTTTGCATATTGTGCCGGTCTAAGTGCTTCATATCTCACCTTTTCTACCCATCTTTTCCATTACTTGCTAAAATCGCAATTCTTATAGCGAGAAGAAACAAAGCCTGAAATCGAAATCTGAGGAATATTCCATTCATTAGCTAGGTAAATCCTGCACTCAATTTCATTTCCTTTAGGAGTCCTTGCAATAAATTCGTATCTTCCTAATTCTTCATTGTTTCTATTTCTTTCAATCCTTTCGAAATAGCTTTCTTTAAAAAACTTCTGAAACTCATCCCAAATCAGCTCAACCTCATTAAGCGATAATTCGACTTTTAGACCATATCCCAATCCAACCTTACATCTCATCTTTCGGCCCGTTTCGTCAGCTTTGCAAGTTTTTACGCTTCCTTTATTATGAACCCAATCAATACTATCCAATTGATTGATCTTACTAGCTAATAAGTCTTTGAACCCAGTCATTTGTCCTAGAAAATACTTAGATGCAATTCTAAATTCTCCAATGCCATCATCCTCTCTTATAATTTGAACCTTTCTTGGCCAGCTTACACTAGTTTCCTAATCCGCATCTACCCAGAGATGATATTTTTTACAGTCAAGACATCTGAATAGATAGCCACAAACGGAACCATCTTTTACAAGATAATCTTCTACATCTGCAAACTCATCGCGCGCGTGGTATTCTGCTAAGACTTCATCAGCAATATCCATTGCTTTCAACTCCCGAGTTCCTACCGTTCCCAAGTAGGCACAGTAATCATCACAGCATGAGAGCCAATATTCTCCCTGCCAGCTTAGATATCCTGGTGTTTGGTAGAAAAGAATATTGTTTTTCTCTTCATCTGGCTCTCCAGTCCATTCCGCTCCCTGAACAAATTCTGCATCAAATTTTTTAGCTGCTTCCCCATTTGCGATACACATCGGACAGAGATAGTCTACATCATCGATACAGTAAGGACGCATAGCATAATAAACTCTTGATTTTTTACCACAGCAAGGACAGATTTGTTCTTCTCCCTCCACAAAGGCATCTGTAGCCAGTGGATCAGGATGATAACGAAAATACGGTAAATCTTTTAAACATTCCTGTCTCTCAGCTTCTTCTACCACTGTTAGTGGACGTGGCAAAGCGAAATCATCCCCACGATTATTACTCAACTCTTGTAAAGTGGCAAATTTCTTCAGTTGTTTTCGGTCTGCTTTATCAAAGATATTCGAAAACACTCTAAAAGCACTCTCCATCATACCAAGTTTTTGATAAAGATCCACCAGTATCTTCTTTGCTTCTATTTCCTCAATCTCAGAGAGTCTATCTGCAAATTGATAGAGAGCTAAAACGCTTGATTTGTCACCATCTTGAAGATTGAAATCCTCTTTTAAACGTATCCATTCTGTCAGATATTCTTTCATTTTATCACCTTATTTTATACTTTTAATTTTAGGCAAGTTAGTAAATTTCACAAATAACCTCTCTAGTAGCTTGAAACTGTTTATCGAATTTCACTAGCAGGTAAAGTGGCCCAGCCGGAGAGTCACCTGCATCATATCCTAGAGCAAATTCGCCATAAGAACCGTTTTTATCAAAGATTAACTCAGTTAATTCCAGTTCTGAAATGGCTTCATTATGTATAAAATACTTCTCATTTTTCTTCTATTATACCACTTAAACGACAAAAGACTGTAGTTTCAGTGTACTGCAGGCTTACTATGTAGAAAGAAACAATGATGACCACAGCATTCATACATTTCAGGGGCTGATATTGATAATATGTTCCTTTGTAGTTTTAGAGCTGGAGAAACTTATCTATCAAATAACTCTCAAATGTTTCTATATGATTGGTGTCTAATGCTTACTTAGAAATCTAATAGCAGATTTTTGAGCCTTTTCTATTTTTTCAAGGTCCATATTTTCTACTGCAGAAGATGATATCCATCTCTTGCCAAATAATAGTTGAGCTGCTTCTATCATCAAACCACAAGTATAAGGATCTTTTTCTTCAGTAATGGCTTGAATAAAACTGGCCTTTGCTTTTTTGGATATAATTTCTGCTTTTACTCTATGAAAGGACAGTTGCATGAGACTCGTCGCAGACCATGCACGACAAAGGGCGTCTTCATCATCAAGCATTTGTCTTGTCAAAAGTTCAATTTCTTTTGCTGATCCTACCCAACCTAAGGCTATGACCACCTTTTGACGAAGAATAGGATTCTTTATATCTAAAAGTGCAGTAAGGATAGGAATCAGTTGGTCACAAAATGAGCTATAAAAATCTCGATGTTTTGATTTAGAAAGTATTTCCGCTATAAGATAAGCAATCAATACACTTTGTTTTTCATCTTTAACTTCATCCAACTGTTCAAATAAAAACTCTAAGCCATCTTTTCCATGTTTATCAAAGCTACCTTCTAAATGCAGATTTCTACCTTCATTCCAATCTTTGCAAACCAATTCGTAATGATATGCGATTTCTTTGGAACTACCCAAATCAGCTGCAAATTTGATTCTTTTGCCAGAAGGAAAGCCTTCTTTTTCCAAGTCAAGGTATGCTTTTTGTAAATCTTCTTTATCCATTTTTAACCTCAAGCTGTTTAATTCTTTGAGATACCTTTGCAAAGCTTTCTAAGAAATAGTAACCATGACATTCCCATTGAGCTCTAAAATCTTCTGGTAAAACTCTTTCATCGCTTGGAAATAATCGCAAATTTCTTCTTTAATCTCTTCCTCTTCGTCATCATAATCCCAAATATCGGGGTAAAGGTCTGCCTTTTTACAAGCTTGCATACTAAAATGCGCCATGGCTTCTTCCATATCAAAGTTTTCCAAAGCCGAACAAATCTCTGATACTTTTGATTTTTCTGTATAGGCAATATATTCCGCAACATTTTCAAGTGGCGTCACACCCAAAACAGCCACGCTCAAAGGATCATTCCGACTAGGGTTTGAACTTCCAACCCCTGTAAGCACAAAATGAAGAACATCCCACATTTTATCTATATCAAGTAAAAGTTCTGCTTCCTCTTCTACTACCTCAAATTGATCATCTACTTCACCATTAAAGGCCTTCAGTTGATGTAAGTACTGATCGTTTATATATTGAAAATTAGCAATCATTCCCATTTGTTTTTCCTCCAAAATTTCTATGTTGAATGACATTTTTATATAAGCTTAATTTCGCCCAGATTTAGTTTTCGCCTGATTTATTGTATCTTCAGATGTTTTCCTTATAAAGTGTTATAATGTAGGTGTATCCAAAATGTGGATTATCGCCTAAAAAGGAGAATAGCGATGGGCTTTTTTATATTTGCTTTGACTTTTTATTTTATTTTTTACCTGTTCTTGGTCTTTACGATTTATCTCTATTTTAAACTGGCAAGTGCCGTCAGCGCTGGCAAAGAAGTTCCTAAGTGGATGTATCAGTTTGGGCAAGGTTTTCAAGGACGCTACCATATTGCCTATAAAGACATCACCAATAGGAATGCTCTCAGAGAAGCCAACCTTTTTATTTTCTATCTTGTTCTGGCTAATGCCCTCACTTTAGTGGCACTGTATGTTAAAATGGACAATTTTGCAGCAGCTCTTTATACTTGTTTAAAGGCTCAATTCGCCATTGTTGTAGCGAGCATGCTGTTTAGACAGTTTGTCAACTTGGTAATATTTATAGTAAGCCGTTCAAAGAAAGATCATGGTCCCTATTCATCAACCAATGCTATCATCGGGGCTACCTTCTTGACCACCTTTATCTTTATGTTCTGTATCATGATAACTGGTGTCCCCGCTAAACCTATTCCAGTTCAAATCGACAAGACCAGTGTGGTGGTAGGTGAAACAAGAGCTTCAGAACTACTGAATCAGGGGTTCAGTTTTACTGGAAAAAATCCTGAGAGTGAGATTGTGAACAAACGCAATGACCATTTCTACTATGGAGAACTGCTTGAAATTGTCCGAGATGGTCAATCTTACGGTCTGATGAGCATTACACCAAAGTGGAAAGATTCTGATAAACTCGAGAACTGCGTCGTCACATACTATGAAATCTCAGCAGACAATCCGCAACTATCCCAAGTTAAAATCAGCGACCAAGACCTCTCCAAACTCACAATCACTGATTTTAAAACGAGAAACTTAGCAGATATCTTTTCACTAAAACCTGCTGATGCTAAAGAAGTGAAGCACGATACCTACTTCAGTCTGAGGCTGCAAACTGCCGACTATGTACTATGGAACAGCTATCAATTTGTGGCGAATTTCAATAGTGATCAGTCCCCCAATCGATACGGAGTAAGAGCTCAGAATACAATCTGGGAGTGAGAAAATCCCTACTCCTGATAGGATAATGTAACGCTGTCTATCTCTTTGAAATAGACCTTCATCTTAAACAAAACTCTTATATTTTTATAGGGAACTCCGTCGCTCTCCTCTTCACTAGTGGAGGGCTTTTTTATTCCAAGCATGTCATATAAATCAGCGGTTAACTCTTTTCTTTTATCAAATTCGTAATAGACATCACCGATATACATACTTGGCGGATCTGAGACTACAGCTTTCACCAACGTTCCCTCTAAAAGAGAACATTCTTTATCGCTTAGGTTTTTCACCTGAATTTTAAATTTTGTATAATAAGATAGACTTCCAACATTATAGACTCTAGATAATATATAACTTTCACTGGCTTCTCCAGGTTGTAAGTAAATCTTTTTGAGTTCCCCTATTGTGGTGGATTCTAATTCAACATCCTTATTTAAACAATCATCAAGCGTATCACTCCCGAGTACAAAAGAAGTCGAGTTTACCACAAATACAAATCCATTAGGATTCTCAGGGTGTGTTCGTAGTTGGGGTTCCAATTCTTGACGAATCTCTTCAAAAGGTGTTATGTTTAATTTCCCATTCTCTGCATTACAAACTTGCCGATAAATACTGGTATCGATTGCCCCATCAAGATTTTTCCTCGAGCTCTTTAATCGAATACCACTGATATCCATTCGTACCCCAAAACAATCAGTTTCTACTAAAATAGGATACCTCAGGCTAGTATAGTTGATAAAGTCCAACATCTTGTCATAGGATTCTTTTAGTTGATCTAAATTTTCAACCTCAGTAGAATAGACAAAATTTTCAGGATGAAGAAAGGAAAGGGCATCATCACCTAGATTATGATTTTCCTTATATTCCGCAAGGGCTCTCATACAAAATACTTCTTCAAAATCAGAATGAATAAAGGGGGAACCCATTGCGAGCCAATCGTGTGACACACTACAAGTAAAAGAAATGTCAGGATAATCCTTCAATGTCACAAACCAATAATAGGAATGCCTGGAATCTTCTTTCATCTCATAAGTATTTTCTCCATAGGCGTTATTAAGATATCGAACCAGTCGCTCTTTGTCTTCTTTATGCGAGGTACAGGCACTTAGTAGAAAGGCGCCAACTATAATAATAAATAGACAGGAAATTTTTTTAAATAGTTTCATATTTTCCTCTTCCTTGCTATCTAATCAATATTCTCTACGATAAAGGGACTTTTATAAGTTGAGTTCTTTGACTTGCTTCCTTCTAATGATAGTATGAGTGGATAATAAATTCTTCACTTCTTCAACACTAGATCGACTATTTAAATTCGAGTAAGTTACACTAGATTGAGTAAAAAATGTATTTTTTCACACTTTTCTCTTGTAATTAACTGTAACTCACCGCACTCTAGCATCTACAACCTCTGCGATATAAAATACTCTCATCAAATAAATTTGCTCAAATCGTCAAATGAATAATCTTTATAGATTTGATTTGGTTTAAGTACAGAATCAGTTGTAACAGGCAAATTTTCCAGTAACCTTTTCGTATTCACCCCTTGTGGTAAGGAAATCAACTCTCCAGCCATGTTTTCCTGTCTATGCGCAGTAAATAGAAACTCCCCTTTTCCCCAATCTATTGCAAAATTATTCATCACTTCAGATTTGGATATGTCTAACAATTCTTCCTGCTGTGCTATAAAGTTTTCATAGATAAATTCATAAAGTGCTTCTTTATCTATTTTCACAACTCTAAGTGTGTTGGCATCCATTGATTTTCATACTCCTTTTAAAGCGTAACCCAATTATTGTTTTAACATGAATTGACTTGATAACTAAAATTATAATAGCTCGACTTCAATACTAGCCGCATCGAAGATTACTTTCACGCTATCAAAATTGCTACTTAAAATAGTTGCTTCTTTTAAGTTTGGAAATTGTTGCAATTCGGATAAGCTAAGCTCATTTAAATCAAATGTTCCATCTTCTCCATCCCATTGTGGAATGATATTCATATAAATCTCATTTCCCCCATCCATGTAAATTTCTTTGACCTCTTCAGCATATTTCTTAGGAATAGATAAGGTTTCAAAATACTCAAGAGCAGGTCTTATAACTTCCATGCTTTCAGTATCAATCTCTTCTTCACTGTATTGATCAGCAAAAGTATATATATCAAAGGATGGTTTCAATATTTGTAAATCGTACATTAAGACCTGAATGACGGCCAATTTAAAGTTCAAATGATCAAAATGGAGGATTTGTTCAGAATCCACATTTGCTTCATCATTTTCTAAATCAAGTTTCTTTTCAGAAACAACCTGATTTTCTTTAGCCTTGTCATGTGACTCCTGATTGAACCGCTTGTTTCTTTTTCGCTTAAAAAAATTAAACATGATTTCTCCTTACTAAGTTTCATCTAAATAAATTTTTACTTTAAGGTATTCCTTGTCTTTAGCATCGGCAAAGACCTCAGAGTTTCGAATATAGTCAAAGATATTCTCATCAAGATCTTCGTCCCATATAGACTCTCTAAACTCTGCATTCTCACTAGTCGGCTTATAGAAAATATCTAAATGGATTTGATAAAATTCTTCATCGTCATTAGGAACTTGTCGAACCATGGACGTTTGGTCAGTGATCTTTTCTTTTAAAGATTGGACTAGATGGTTCATCGTTCTCTTTTTTCTAAGGGTTTGCCTCTGGTATTTCCTTTATTATACTACATAAATAGAAAAAAGACTGAAACGAATGGTTGCCCATCATTACAGTCTTTCTTGTATAACAATTGGAAAGTTTTCTGAGATTACATCTAGCCCAAAATTAATACCAAGAATTTGAAAATGGTGAATAGGCTGAGGATAATGGCTTTTGATTTGATTCTGAAGGTTGCTATTAGTGACTTCCCACAAAACTCCATCAGGAATATGAGGCTGTTTTTCATCACTTTCAAACTTTTCTTCACAAGGATTCAAATCCCAACCCTCATCTATTGCTCTGCAAAACAATACTTTTCCAAAATCAAGATAATAAATATTCTTTTGATTTTTCAAACCATATAAAGAAACCTTGAGATGATTATCTCTGGATAGTTGACATCGCAATTCATACCAATCATATTCAATCTCATTATCAATCTTATCCCACTTCATTTTTCACCACCTCTTCTATCTGGATATCACCACCTTGCCCCTCATAGAGAATGATGTCAATAAGTAAATTATTAGTAAGAACCCGATAGTGCTCAAGTTCTCGTTTGTATAGTACTCCTCCTGCATTATGGACAATTTGTTCAATTAAAAAACTATTTTCAATTCTGTAGAGAGGATATTCAGCGCCTTTGCTTGGATTGACTGGAATATCCCAAATCACCGAAGCTAAATTTCTATCAGTAATTTGATAACAATAACTAAAAGGAAAACGTATGCGTACTCGATGCTTCTTCCCTTTTAATAAAATTGTAGCTAATTCAAAATGAGTATTTTCACTAAATTCCGCCTCAGCTTGATAGCAATCTTTTTCAACATTACCCCAAGTTACCCGTCGCTCACTCCTTGTTTTGTCCCGAAGAATATTTTTATAAAGCATCTGTTTATTGCTCACTTTCTTAGTTTTAATATTTTTACAGAAACTTCAGCAAGGAAAAGTTCTAAATAATGTTATATTAAAACATCATATCATCCTAAAATACAACAAATCCTTTTGGCAAAATCACCAGTTGCTGCTCCAATTCTTGGCAATGACTGGCTAATGCTACAGAATTACGATCTACAAGATAGGTTTCAGTTGATAGGTTAAAAATTGCTCGGAGATTTTGCCCGTCATGATTCCATTCCAGAGATACCACATCAGGCTTGATTTCTTGCAGACTATAGGTTCCATGTTGGATAATGCCTGAAGCATCCTTACGAAACTGAATCAATTTCTTCATGAAATTAAGCATCTCATTGCTTTCGGAAACACGTTCCCAAGGCATGACGCGACGACAATCTGGGTCTGGCCCTCCGTCTAATTCTAGCTCGGTTCCATAGTAGAAACACGGAGTTCCTCTTTGTAAAAAGAGGCAGGCTAGGGCAGACTTAACAAGTTGGCTATCTCCCTTGGCAGTAGCCAAAATGCGCTCTGTATCGTGCGAATCCAGCAGATTGAACATCACTTCCGAAATCTGCTGTCTATAGTACATAGATTGGCTATTGATTTCATCGATAAATTGACTGGTCTTCTTAACCCCTCGCAAGAAATAATCCTTGATACTATCAGACAGAGGATAGTTCATAACTGCGTGGAATTCATCGCCATTTAACCAAGGCTGGGAGGTGTGCCAGACCTCTCCAAGAATATAAAGGTCGGGCTTTTTAGCCAAGACAGCCTTACGGAAATCTCGCCAAAATTGGTGGTCGACTTCATTCGCAACATCTAGGCGCCAAGCATCGATATCAAACTCTTCAATCCAGTAGGTCGCAACGCTCAACAAATAGTCTCTCACTTGAGGATTTGCCGTATTGAGCTTGGGCATATAGCTCTCAAAGGCAAAGGTGTGGTAGGATAGTTCTCTTTTATTAACAAGATTTTCTTTAACGACTGGAAAGTCTTGAATATGGAACCAGTCTTTATAAATAGAATCTTCACCATGTTTGAGAACATCCTGCCACTGTGGAGCTTGGTCTCCGATATGGTTGAAAACAGCGTCCAGCATGATTTTCATGCCTCGCCGATGGGCCTCCTCCACCAGTTTACGGAAGGTTTCCTTGTCTCCAAAATGACGGTCAATTTTGAAATAGTCCGTCGTATTGTACTTGTGGTTGCTTGGGGATTCAAAAATCGGACAGAGATAAAGACCTGTAATACCTAAGTCTTGCAAGTAATCCAGATGGTCAATAATCCCCTGTAAATCCCCACCAAAGAAATCGCTCGTCTTTGGTTTGATAGAGGAATCCCAAGCTAGCGCACCTTCAGGTGAAATCTCAGGGTTCCCATTAGCAAAGCGTTCTGGGAAAATCTGATACCAAACTGTATTTGCCACCCAGTCAGGAACATGGCAAGCATCAATCTCATGGATATAAGGAATTTTAAAGCCGTTTCCTTCGTAATGAAGGTTTTCTAGCGTGTTTTCAACACATCCCTTATCGCCATATAAGATACTCTGACCTTGCTTATCCTTGAGTTCAAAGAGATACTGGAGTCGTGCATAGCCAACTGTAATCTCCACTTGCCAGTAATCAAACAAAGCATCGGAGGTGACTTTGGTCATCTCCTTGATTGCTTCATAACGATCCTCTATAAAGATAAAGGGATCTCCATAATGTAAGTTGATACTTTCGATATCTCCTCTTTTCATTCGGATACGAATGTGCATTGTCTTATCTTTATAAAGATAAGCATACTCCGACTCTGGTCTGTGGTAAATGGCTGTTAATTCCATTGTTCTGTCTCCTAGTTTACTTTTATTCATCTTACTACGCAAACGTTTTCACAATTGTGATTCTAGTATACTACTTTCGTATTTTATTTGCAAGGTTTGTTCGTAGTTTCGAGTGGTTTGGTTCTATAAATAAAAAAGCAGCCAGTCATACAACCTACTACTTTTCAAATGACGATTTACAAATGTCTTTCCAGCCACTCAATTTTTTTAAAATCCTTATTGTTATTGTGGTTATTTCGATAAGAATCTTGGGAAGAAGCCTTGTAAATACTTAAATACTGTTCTAGGTTTGGAATGCGAAACGTAATATCCTCGAGATGAATAATCTCTATATCCGATTCCGAAACTCCTGCAAAATTAGGTAAAGAATCGATACTTCCGAATTCAACGCTCACACCATCCTTTTGGAATTCATGCTCATGAATATCTATTAAGGCATAGCCTAAGTGTTTCATCACTTTCATTATCTTGTCCCACGCATAAATTCTGAGATGATCAGGTGCTTCCCAACCTCTAGGGTCACCAGGCACATGAATGTCAATGTCAGACGGCCCCCAAGTTTCTTTCGTTCTAAACTCTAATCCCAAAGAACCCATCAGTGTCGGTGTAATTCCGACCTGGTTTAAATGTGAACAAATTATTCGAAATTCATCAAATAGAGAATTCATTCCTCCTCCAATCGTTGATATGAAACCTTATTTCTCTGTGAGAGATAAACTAATTTTTACCTTCTACTCTTTCGGTTTTGAAAATACTTCTACTCGCTGAGCTAGGACTTTGATTTCTACAGGTAGGTTATCCGATTTATCGCCGTCAACATCTGACTCCAATTCACTATCTGAAGAGATCTTAATATTACGCGCTCTGATATACTCAATATTATCATTGCCGACAACATCTCCTTTTAGTAAATCAGGAATGACGGATAATTTAGAGAATAGAGAAGCATCTTTTAGAATCAAAATATTGGCATAACCATCTTTATTCTCTTCAAAAATCTTCTTATCAGCGAAGTAATTGGTCAAGAGAACCAAAACATGACTTGCTTCACCATCATAATTTCCATTTTCTGTCTCAATCTTAATGTTAAAGACCTGATCCGTCATGACAGACTTCATGGTATTTACAGCATAGGCAAGGATACCAAATTTTGTCTTGTCTTCGATTTCAACATTGTGAATCGCTTCTGGAAGAGAACCGATACTAAAGATATAACCAAAATAGTTATCATTTGCTTTACCGATATCAATCTTGTTGGTTAAATTAAAATCGAGTTCATCTATCGCGCCATCGATATCTTGATTGATTTCCAAAAGTTTCGTAATGAGGTTACCCGTACCGCCTGGGATAATCCCTAACTTAGGAATGTAGTCTCTCTCAGCAATACCCGAAATGACTTCATTGACAGTCCCGTCTCCACCGAAAACAACCACTGCATCAAACTGCTCACGAGAAGCTTCTTCAGCAAAATGTGTTGCATCCAGCGCTTTTTCGGTAATT
>CAUVUZ010000006.1:0-40688 GCA_963555095.1 uncultured Streptococcus sp.
ATTTCAAAGACCGTCCAACCGTTGTGGCTCTCAAACACATGAACCCATGTGGAATTGGTCAAGCTGATGACATCGAAACTGCTTGGGACTATGCTTATGAGTCTGACCCAGTGTCTATCTTTGGTGGAATTGTCGTCCTTAACCGTGAGGTGGATGCTGCGACAGCTCAAAAAATGCACGGTGTCTTCCTCGAGATCATCATCGCACCGAGCTATACGGATGAAGCGCTAGCCATTTTGACCAACAAAAAGAAAAACTTGCGTATTCTTGCTTTGCCATTTGACGCTCAAGAGGCTAGTGAAGTGGAGGTAGAATACACAGGTGTGGTTGGTGGTCTCCTTGTTCAAAATCAAGACGTGGTCAAGGAAAGCCCAGCTGACTGGCAAGTGGTGACCAAGCGCCAGCCAACCGAGACAGAAGCGACTGCTCTTGAATTTGCTTGGAAGGCTATCAAGTATGTGAAATCAAACGGGATTATCGTGACGAATGACCACATGACACTTGGCGTTGGCCCAGGTCAAACCAACCGTGTGGCTTCAGTCCGTATCGCTATTGACCAAGCTAAAGACCGCCTTGATGGCGCTGTGCTTGCTTCGGATGCCTTCTTCCCATTCGCGGATAACGTGGAAGAAATCGCCAAAGCAGGTATCAAGGCCATCATCCAGCCGGGTGGATCAGTACGTGACCAAGAGTCTATCGAAGCGGCGGATAAATATGGCTTGGCCATGGTCTTTACAGGTGTGAGACATTTTAGACATTAAGAAAACGAAAGGGAAGAAGTTATTTTCTTCCCCAGATTGAAGCCAAAGTCCTTAGACTAAAAGTTTCTAAGGTCTTTTCTTTGTGTAAAGTCGTTTAATAGATGTAAGAAAAGTTGTGAGGTGTTCCCTATATTTCACAAAGAGAATCTAGACTACAACCGCAATCAAGTTGGTTTTTACACGCTAGATAAACTCGTTCCGCAAGACCATTTTCTTCGTCAGGTTGAGCAAGTGATCGATTTTTCCTTCATCTATAACTTGGTCGCAGATATTTATTCTGAGGATAGAGGGCGTCCTAGTTTAGCCCCTGTTATGCTGGTTAAAATTCCTCTCATCCAATGTTTCTACGATATCCGTTCCATGCGCCAAACTATCAAGGATATTGAGAGCAATACCACCTATCGCTGGTTTATGGGTTTGAGTTTAACCGATAAGGTTCCTCATTTTACCATTTATAGCAAAAATTACAATCGTCGTTTTCAAGATAAGGCAGTAATCAAGGAAATTTTCCATTAAGTTCCATCCATTGTATGGGGGGCAAGGTTTGATTGACCCGACTGAGATTTTTATTGATGGGACTCATATCAAGGCAGCTGCCAATAACCACAAATATACTCATCAAGTTCTAGACAAGCAAGCTAAGTTTATGAGTGAGCAACTGGAAGTTGAGATTGACTTAGATCGGAAAAAAGTCGCTCGAGCCCGCAAAAGAAAGCGAGGCTAAACCGAAGAAGACTTCTACTACAGCCCCTGAAAGTGGTTGGTTTCACAAGGGGGAACATAAGGAAGTATTCGCCTACAATGCCCAAGTAGGATGCGATAAGTATGGATGTGCACTGGCTTATAGTATCGATACTTGTAATGTGCATGATAGTCAGGCTTTTCTTACACTTTTTGAACAGTTGGAGAGATTCCAATCGGACTACCTTATAGCTGATTCTGGCTATAAGACTCCAAGTATTTCAAAATTCCTCCTTGACCAAAATATTACACTTATATTCCCTTATACTCGCCCTCGTGGAAAGAAAGGGAAGCTTCGCCCTAAGGGCTTTATCTATGATGACTACTATGACTGTTACATTTGCACTGAAAATCAAGTGTTATCTTACTCTACAACAAATCGCGATGGCTATCGTGAGTATAAAAGTGATCCGAAGGTTTGTGCAAATTGTCCTTTGTTATCCAGTTGCACAGAAAGCAAAAAGAAACAGAAAGTCATTGCTCGCCATATTTGGAGGGAGTATTTAGAGATTTGTGAGGAGATTCGGCATCAAAAGGGAAGCAAGGAACTTTACCAGAAACGTAAAGAAACTGTTGAGCGGCTTTTTGGCACAGCCAAAGTATACCACAATCTACATTATAAAAGAGAAGTGGGTAAGTCCAAAATGAATGCAAAAGTTGGACTTGCTTTGACATGCCTGAATATCAAAAAATTGGTAAAAATGATGGCGGGGAAGCCTTTTTATTTTTTGCTGAAAACTATTTTGATAAAGATTTCAGCTTATTTTGAGAATAGTAGCGAGGAAGATATAAAAAAAGATAAACACTCAAACGATGTTTGTCTTCAATTTGAGGGAAGAAACTATCTTCTTCCCTTTTTTGGCATAAAATGCTAAACAGAACGATATTAAAGAGAGCTTTTGTGTTATAATATTGACAAAAGGATTACAGAATAGGATGTAATATGAAGCTGTTAGTTGTAGGTTCAGGTGGCCATTATCACACGATTCTCTATGATGTTAAAAAATATCCAAAGATTGGGTGTTTTTAGAAAAAAGTGCTTTGGGATATATTATTTTGAAAGAATGGGAGATAATTCATGAACCGTTGGACTATACTAAGGAAAGTTAGCAATAAGTATTCCAAGAAAATCTCAGAATTACTTGACATAATAGAATCTACAGATAGAATAGAGAAGAAATATTTTTCCGAAAAAAATATTAAAGATAGAGTGGTCATTGATAAAAAATTCTTTGAAGCTACGGATATAATGCTTTTAGATTATTATCAAAATCTTTTAAGAGAGAGATTTAATATAAAATTTCCTAATAGGGATATGATAATTAATGAACTATTGGATATAATGCCTTACTTATTTAAGTATAAAAAAGCAACTGTTTTCAAATTTGATTTCAAGGATTTTTTTAGAAGCATTGATATTTTAAAAATTTTAAAGTTACTAGAAAAAGAGTCGACATTATCATTTAAGGAATATAAATTTATATATAATACATATATTCAATTGCCAAACATATCTCCTGGCTTGGGCATTAATAATATGTTAATAGAAATATTAGGTAGGGAATTCGATAAGAAAGTCGAATCTCTTTATCATAATAATCTTGTTTATTATGGAAGATATGTAGATGATGGAATTTTAATTCTTGATTCTTCGGTTACAGAGCGTTCAATTAGGAACAACTTAATGAAAGTCATGAAGCAGGTATTTGGAGAGAAGATAACCTTTAATGAAGACAAACTTTGTTTTATAAGTCTACCTTCCAAATTAGATTTTAATAAAGTTATAAATTTTTTGGGTTACTCGTTCAGTTATGACTATAAAGCACCCTCTCCTATATATCAAAAAGGTGAAAAAAAGTTCACTTTTGGTATTGCTACTACTAAATTGGAAAAAGAGGTAGAGAAAATCTATCGTATTATTGATGAGTATCAAAGCACACATAAACAAAAATTACTGGAAAATAGGTTAGATATTTATTTTAAACGAGTTACATTTTATGATCAAAATGACAGATGTTGGAAAAGTATAGGTTTTTCAAGGAATTATGAACAGATTAAAAAAATGATAGAGTTTGATAAAGAGCGCTCAAAGTACAAATTTAGTCAATACTTGAATCAAGAAACAGAAAAATTCTTAGAATTAAAGTTTCTAGAAGAACAATTTCCGAACTTACCAAATCAATTGGTAGGGCAAATAAAAAATCAAAAGTTTCTTTCTAGTTTGTTTAATAATAAAGCAGTGATTTTAAACCCAAAGATTGGGTTGAATTATGCGAGGCTATCAGAGTATCTAAGGTCTTGTGATATACGAATAAGTCATAGAGATAGTTACCAAGAATTGCAGAGAAGATTTATAGGTAGATTGACTGAAAAAAACCGGTAAGCATTGAAAATGATTACCGGTCGTTAATACTACTACCATACAAAACGCATAGTTGTAATGATTGTGTGTAACATTATTTTAACAGATAGAGAGAGAAAAAGCAATGAGTAATAATGTATTAAAGAGACAAGCAGAGGATTTTGTATTGACAGATTTAATAGCTCATGAAAGGGGAGATTTTTTTACTCATAAAAATATATATGATTTTTTATTGAAAGATAATAATATGAAACTTGTTCTACGTAAAATTTCCGGGGCGTCTAAAATAGAGAACAAATTTGCAAATTCACACTTTCATGCTGCTCCACTAAAGTTTAAAGTTAGTAATAAAGAATCTTTTAGAGAATTAAGTTTGCTTAATCCTCTAAGTGTCTTTGAATCTTACTGCTTCATAAATTATTATGGAAATGAGATTGAGCAATATATAAACAAATATAATTTATACGGGGTTAGAACACCTATAATAAATAAAAAACTACTATATAGATATTCTGATGGAAGTTTTGCGTATTATTCTACTGCTGAAGAAAGAGAAGGTTTGCTTCAAAAAATAGAGGGAAGTTGTTCCTTTTATAATCATAAACCCTATAAATATCTAACTGAATTTTTAAAAAGTGAGGAATTTGATGATAATATTGAAATATTTGAGAATTGTTTGCATTTTGATATAGAAAATTTTTTTGGTAGTATATATACTCATACGTTTTCCTGGTTTGTGGCAAAGAGAACTATTGATTCTAGGTCATTAAGTAGAACAGGAAGTCTTTTTCAGAATATAGATACATTTTTACAAAATTTAAATCAATCAAAAACAAATGGAATTGTTATAGGTCCTGAATTGAGTCGTCTATTAGCAGAGTTCTTATTAGTAAGTATTGAAAAAAATATAAATAGGGTTTTAACCAGTTTAAGTTTGAAAAATGGGAGGGATTATAAATTAAGCCGTTTTGTTGATGATTATTATTTATTTACTAATGATAAGGATATCGAAAAGCAAATATATAAGATTATATCTGAAGAACTTAATGTATATCACTTGAGAATTAAAGAGTCCAAGACAGAAGAATATAGCCGATTAAATAATGAATGGTTAGAGTATTTAAAGGGGAATGTAGTAAATAGAATTTATGATTTATTTGTTGATAAACCAGAATCTGAGTTACCTTTTAGGGGTAATGAAAGATATAAAAGTTCAAAAAGAAGTGATGAGAGCTATAGAAGTTTAAAAAATTGTATAGATATAGCATTGGCAAAGTATTCTAAACAAAAAAATAAAATTATTTCTTATGTACTAACAACTATCTATAGAAAGTTAGAAGACGACGCTTTAGAATTATCATTACATTTTTCTAAAATCATTAATTACGTTTTTTGGTTGTTATCAAAAACACCGAATTATAATTGTGTAGAGAAAACCTGCTTAATATTAGAATCTATTCTTTCAAGTTTTAAACAGGAAACTTCCAAAGTACATATAAGCATTGAAGAAACATTCTTTAAATTTGGAAATAAAATAATTACAGATTATCCAAGTGATTGGATAAATTTACTAATATTTATGTCATATAAAAAGATTAATATATCGTTCAAACAGTTACAAAAAATATATGATAACATAAAATATTCTAATGATCCTCGTTTAATAGCAGGGCTGCTGATTTCCTCATTTTTAAATGAAGATTATGGCTATAACAAAAAGCATAAAGAAATAATAAAGTTAATTTGTCGCGAAGTATCACTGATAAATGTATCCTCTATTTCTGATTTCTTTTTAGATGAGAAATCTTGGTGGTTTTTTATATTCTATTCATTTCCAAGAAATAATAATTTTAAAGCAACTAGTAAGCGACTTTTTGAAGAAAAACTAGTTGTGATTATGGATAATCTTAAAAGTAGCTTAGAGAGTCATGCTGAGACTTTGAGCTCAAAAGATGATATCCCATCTATGATACAGAAAAGTGTGATTGACTACCTGACGGACGAGAATACTGGATTTATTATGTGGGATTTATTAAGTAAGGATGATAGCCAATTAAAATATTTCTATACTAACAAGCAAATTTTATCAAATCCTAATGGACTTTTAGATAGTATGGATCTTTCTAACTAAAATTTTAAGGGACATTTATTCACAATAGCTTATTTTAAGCTGCCTAACTATACTAATATAATTATTAATGATTTTTTAATGCTGGACTAAGACTCATAATATAAGATATTCAAAATATATTATAAGTTTTAGTCTACTTCGTAAATTGTAGTGGGTTGAAGAAAAGCTAAGATCGAGAAAGGGCCTGGGACAAAATAGTTCTTAGCGACAACAAAGCTAGAGATTCCCAATTGCGGAACTTTAGCTTTTTAATTTTGAGGCTTAAAAAGCTAGATGAAACAAGATTAAAACGAACGTTTGTGATATAATATTAGTAAATAATTCGCAAAAGAGGTTGAGAGATGAAGCTGTTAGTTGTCGGTTCGGGTGGTCGTGAACATGCGATTGCTAAGAAGTTACTTGAATCAAAAGACGTTGAAAAAGTCTTTGTGGCTCCTGGAAATGATGGGATGACTTTGGATGGGCTGGAATTAGTGAATATCTCTATTTCCGAACATTCTAAGCTGGTTGACTTTGCAAAGGTCAACGATATCGCTTGGACTTTCATCGGGCCGGATGATGCCCTTGCTGCTGGAATCGTGGATGATTTTAACAAAGCTGGTCTGAAAGCCTTTGGTCCGACTAGGGCTGCAGCGGAGCTAGAGTGGTCCAAGGATTTTGCTAAGGAAATCATGGTCAAATACGGCGTTCCGACAGCAGCCTATTGCACATTTTCAGATTTTGAGGAGGCCAAGGCCTATATTGAGGAGAAAGGTGCTCCAATCGTCGTCAAGGCGGATGGCTTGGCCCTTGGGAAAGGTGTCGTCGTTGCCGAAACGGTTGAGCAAGCGGTCGAAGCCGCTCACGGGATGCTTTTGGACAATAAATTCGGTGATTCAGGTGCGCGTGTGGTCATCGAGGAATTTCTCGACGGGGAGGAGTTCTCTCTCTTTGCCTTTGTCAATGGGGACAAGTTCTACATCATGCCAACGGCTCAGGATCACAAACGTGCCTATGATGGTGACAAGGGGCCTAACACAGGCGGTATGGGAGCTTATGCGCCAGTTCCTCACTTACCACAGAGCGTAGTTGTCACAGCGGTTGACACTATTGTCAAGCCAGTCCTTGAAGGGATGATTAAAGAAGGCCGTCCGTATCTTGGTGTCCTTTACGCAGGGCTTATTTTGACAGCTGATGGACCTAAGGTCATCGAGTTCAACGCTCGATTTGGCGATCCCGAAACTCAGATTATTTTGCCTCGTTTGACATCTGACTTTGCGCAAAATATTACTGATATTTTGGAAGGTAAAGAACCAGCCATCACTTGGACGGACAAGGGTGTGACTCTGGGCGTGGTCGTCGCATCGAATGGTTACCCGCTAGATTATGCAAAGGGTGTCAAGTTGCCATCAAAAACCGAGGGCAACATCATCACCTACTATGCCGGTGCTAAGTTTGCGGAAAATAGCAGAGCGCTGCTATCCAACGGCGGACGAGTCTATATGCTCGTCACCACAGCTGATACCGTCAAAGAAGCCCAAGATACCATCTACCAAGAACTCTCCCAACAAAAAACAGAAGGCCTCTTCTATCGAACCGATATCGGAAGCAAGGCCATAAAAGATTAACAGCTACTAAATTTATCGTGGCGAACGAAAGCGAGCCAAAGTAAGATAATGGTCGCAGTAGTGGAACTCCGAGTAGCAAAGCTACTAGGAGCGGAAAACTAGAGACTCAGGCTCCAGTTTTAGTAATGGAACGCCATAGGCGGTCGCTTACGTCCGCACTACAATAGACCATTATCAAAAAGAAAAATAAAAATTCACAAAATACGTTAATGGTCGTTTGATTTGCGAGCATTAGCGAGCTAATATAGAGCAATCACCACAGTTGTGAAAGAACGATTGGATGATAAGCCAATCGTTCAGGGAAATCGGAAGACCTTGGGCTTCCGATTTAGGCATGAGACACCTTTGGTGGCTGCTGCCGTCCCTCACAACTTAAGGTGATTGAAAAAAGAAAGGAAAGAAAAGGAATATTATGACTAAACCAGTAATTTCCATCATCATGGGCTCAAAATCCGACTGGGCAACCATGCAAAAAACCGCTGAAGTCCTGGACCGCTTCGGTGTAGTCTACGAAAAGAAGGTTGTCTCTGCCCACCGTACACCAGACCTCATGTTTAGACATGCGGAGGAAGCACGTAGTCGTGGTATTAAGATCATTATCGCGGGTGCTGGTGGCGCAGCCCATTTACCAGGTATGGTTGCTGCTAAAACAACCCTTCCTGTCATCGGTGTACCTGTCAAATCGCGCGCTCTTAGTGGCGTGGATTCACTCTACTCTATCGTTCAGATGCCAGGTGGGGTACCAGTCGCAACCATGGCCATTGGTGAAGCAGGTGCGACCAATGCGGCCCTCTTTGCACTCCGTCTCCTTTCAGTAGAAGATCAGGCTATCGCGACAGCTTTAGCAGATTTCGCAGAAGAGCAAGGAAAAATCGCAGAGGAGTCTACCAATGAGCTCATCTAAAACAATCGGAATTATCGGTGGCGGTCAGCTAGGGCAGATGATGGCCATTTCTGCTATCTACATGGGGCACAAGGTCATCGCGCTGGATCCTGCGGCGGATTGCCCAGCTTCTCGTGTGGCAGAAATCATCGTGGCTCCTTATAACGATGTGGATGCCCTCCGTCAGTTGGCTGAGCGTTGCAATGTCCTCACCTATGAGTTTGAAAATGTCGACGCTGACGGTTTGGACGCTGTTATCAAAGACGGTCAGCTTCCACAAGGAACCGACCTGCTTCGCATTTCGCAAAATCGCATTTTTGAAAAGGACTTTCTCTCAAATAAGGCACAAGTGACAGTTGTACCCTACAAGGTCGTGACTTCAAGTCAAGACTTAGCAGATATTGATCTGTCGAAAAACTATGTTCTCAAGACAGCGACTGGTGGCTACGATGGGCATGGACAGAAAGTCATTCGCTCAGAAGCAGACTTGGAAGAAGCTTATACGCTAGCTGATTCAGCAGATTGCGTCTTGGAAGAATTTGTTAACTTTGACCTTGAGATTTCAGTCATCATGTCTGGTAATGGCAAGGACGTGACAGTTTTCCCTGTTCAGGAAAATATCCACCGTAACAACATTCTGTCTAAGACCATCGTCCCAGCTCGCATTTCGGATAGTCTAGCTGATAAAGCAAAAGAAATGGCAGAGCGAATCGCTGAACAGCTTAACTTGTCTGGAACTCTTTGCGTGGAAATGTTTGCGACAGAAGATGACATCATTGTCAACGAAATTGCGCCACGTCCACACAACTCAGGGCATTACTCTATCGAAGCCTGCGACTTCTCGCAGTTTGATACCCATATTCTAGGTGTTCTCGGAGCACCATTGCCAGCCATCAAACTACATGCCCCAGCCGTCATGCTCAATGTTCTCGGCCAGCATGTCGATGCCGCTGAGCAATATGTAACAGAAAATCCAAGCGCCCACCTCCACATGTATGGTAAAATAGAAGCGAAGCACAACCGCAAAATGGGACATGTGACTTTGTTTAGTGATGAACCGGATGAGGTTAGAGAGTTTGGAGAAGGGAAGGAGTTTTAGTATGGAGAGTAAAGTATACTATGGTGAATATACTCTAGAACATTGGATGAATTTAATTTTGAAAAAAAATATCATTCTTCCAGATTATCAGAGATTATTTGTTTGGGATAAGGAGAAAACAGAGAAATTAATTGAGAGCATACGAAAAAATGAATTTGTACCACCAGTTACTATTGGTTCTTATGATAAGGGAGAAGAACGAGAAAATTTAATTTTGGATGGGCAACAACGTTTGACTAGTATTTTTCTTAGCTTCTTAGGTATTTTTCCGAATAAAGAAAAATATAAAAAGAAAATTTCAAACTTGATTGATGATAATGATTCAGAAATAGATATTGATGAGTTTGATAATATTTTAGAGTGGTCGTTGAAGAAGTTAACGGAGAAAGGTAACAGCAAAGAACAAATACTTTCACAGATTAAAAAAGATAATTATGATGAAATTTCAGAAATTAGTTTAGAATTTTTACGTTCACATTATCTTGGTTTTTGTTATCTTGTCCCACAAGTTACGAGTGGTGAAAGTGTTGATGAGTTTTACTCTGAACAGCAAAGATATTATTCTTCTGTGTTTAGAAACATAAATATTCAAGGTGAAACATTACTTCCTCAGGAAAGTAGAAAATCACTATATTTTCTTAGAGATGGTCTGGTAGATTTTTTTGAACCAGAATTTAGTAAATCAATTAGAATTAATGATGCGCAAATGGATTTTGTTCGTTATATTGCTTTAATATCTCATTATAAAGAAAAAGTCAATATAAATAAGGTCGGTTATAGATATGCTCGAAGAATGGAAAAACTATATGAGGAATTCATTTACTTTGTTGCATATGGTGCAGATAGCGATTTATTTTCTCCATTACCAGACTATGTAACAGCAGAAGACTATTCAAATAAATTAGAAGAAGTTGGAAAATTTATGGAGGTTATAACTAATCAAATAGTTTTAAATTCAATTATTGATATAGATTTAGTTGCTTTTGGTTTGTTAAAGTATACTCTCTTTGAGAGTAAAAAGCTGGATATCGATTCTATAAATAATTTAGTTCTAGATTTGAAAGAAGAAATTCAATCATTTAAAAGTGACATGAAACATACAAAGAATCCAAATGCTTTGATGCATTTACGAAATAGAATTCAAAGTTCTTATGAGATTTACAGTAGGTATATAAAATGAGCAATCATGAAGCATTTATTTTTACTCCAATAACTACAGTCTTAGAAGAAGCGGTATCAGCGAGTTATGTGATTAATGATGGTGTTGAAACCTATCCTTTATCTGAGTATATTATTCATTCATTGTTTTTAAAGATGACTGGTTTCCAAGAGCAGAAAATGAAATGTATAGCATGGGAAATGGCTACATATGATTATGGATATCGAAGAACTCTTTTAAAAAATGAAGATAAGTTGGCAGAGTATTCAAGTTATAAAGATAAGTCTGCTATCTATAAGCGCTTGAATGAACTAATAAAATCGGTAAAGGCATCTTATGATGTCAATCACTTATCAAAACAGCAATGGATTGATGAGTCGGTAGAAGCAATAAAAAAAATTTTTAGTAATTCGGTTTTAGTTACTTGGACGCAAAGGAAATATGATTATTTTGTGCATGATTTTAAAGTTGGGGAGGGACAGATTCTTACGAATAGTACAAAAATGTTCCAGCCTAAAGCACAAGTTTCTGCTAGTGTAGAGGTTGTTTTGGAGTCACAATATGAGGAACTATACAGAAATAGGAATAGGTTAGCTCATAATGCTTTGTCCTATCAAGAAAATTTACCATCTTTAAAATCTCTCCAAAAAGAGGATGACACCTCTAGAAATTATTTCATCTGGTTCTTTATACTTGTTCTTATTGATAGAATATTTATGGAACTATTCAAGCTGTATTTAAAAGAATTGGAAGAAAATGATTTTTAACCGATTATATAGTTTATAAAAACTAAATAATGGTATTAGGATTTACTTGAGTAAATCAAGAAGTCCAATCCTTGATAGAATAAAATAAACAAAAAAGAAAGGAACAAGGATACTTGTATTTACTAAAACTGAATACGGGCTACGGACTTTATCAATTACTATAATACAAATTATCGTTAGCGCATTTATTGAAAAGGATAAGACTGGAGCAGTTGTCGAAATCTTGTTTGCTAGTGCTGACCAAGATAAGGTATAAGCTAAATATGAAGAACTAGCTACACAATACCCTGAAAACTATTTAGCCATCTATGATGTCCCGTTGGATACTAATCTTAATAGTTTACCGCACTATCCATCTGTGTTTATTGGAAAAGAAGAGTTTGAGGAGAGAGAAAAATAATGATTTTAGATTTATTTAATAACGAAAATAATACTATTGAAACGGATACTCTTAGCATAAAGGAACATGCAATAGCTACTCAAAATGATGTTATTCAGATAGACAATATTTCTATGATGACAAAAGCAACATTGGCGTTTAGAATTTCTTTGAAAGAAATAGCTTTTGCAGCTATTATGCTAATAATGTTTCCGATAGATTTTATCCCAAATATCATTCCGATTACTTTTTTGGCTTTGTACATTTATATTGTATATAACCGTTATGAGAAATATCTTAAAACAAAATATTACATAGAGTTCAATTTAGGGTCTAGTAAAAATTCTTATTTGTTTTTTAAGGAAGAAATATTTCGAGACAAAGTATATGAAGTAATTAAAAAATCTTTTGGTGATAAAAATCAGATCACTTTTATTGATATAAAACATCAACAAATTGGTGGGGAACAAAATATTTTTGAAACAGGTTCATATAAAACAACTGTGTCAGGTAATGATAATGTAGTTGGAAATGATTTTGGTTCAGGTAATAATGTCACATTTAATGGGGACAACAATGTTAACTCAAATATTGTTACAGATTCTATTTTAGAAAAATCTAATATGAATGTTGAGTTTCCGTGGTCGGAACTTTCTAAACAACTTCAACATATTCTTAACAATGCTTCTGTTCTATCTGAGCAATCTGTCGAAATTTTAAAGGACTTACTTGCTGCAACTGACAAAAATAGTGAATCTGAATTTACTGTAATTGTTAAAGAAAATGCATCATTTTTCAATCAACAGTTTATTAAAGATATAATATCAGGAACTTTAGGTGGAGTTATCTCATCATTACTATCAGGCAGATAAAATTATAGGAGAAACAACATGATCAACCGTTACTCTCGCCCTGAGATGGCGAATATTTGGAGTGAAGAAAATAAATACCGTGCTTGGCTTGAGGTGGAAATCTTGGCTGACGAGGCATGGGCTGAGTTGGGGGAAATCCCTAAGAAAGATGTGGCTTTGATTCGCGAGAAGGCGGACTTTGACATCGACCGTATTTTGGAGATTGAGCAAGAGACTCGCCATGATGTGGTAGCCTTCACGCGTGCGGTTTCTGAGACGCTTGGTGAAGAGCGCAAGTGGGTTCACTATGGTTTGACTTCTACCGACGTGGTGGATACAGCCTACGGGTACCTTTACAAGCAGGCCAACGACATCATCCGTCGTGACCTTGAAAACTTCACCAACATCATCGCTGATAAGGCTAAGGAGCACAAGTTCACTATCATGATGGGTCGTACCCACGGTGTGCACGCCGAGCCTACAACTTTTGGTCTTAAATTAGCGACTTGGTACAGCGAAATGAAGCGCAATATCGAGCGTTTCGATCATGCGGCTGCTGGTGTAGAAGCTGGTAAGATTTCTGGTGCGGTTGGTAACTTTGCCAACATCCCACCATTTGTAGAGCAATATGTCTGTGACAAGCTAGGTATTCGTGCTCAAGAAATCTCTACACAGGTCCTTCCTCGTGACCTTCACGCTGAGTACTTTGCAGTTCTTGCTAGCATTGCAACTTCCATCGAGCGTATGGCAACGGAGATCCGTGGTCTTCAAAAATCAGAACAACGTGAAGTGGAAGAGTTCTTTGCCAAAGGTCAAAAAGGGTCTTCAGCAATGCCTCACAAACGTAACCCTATCGGTTCTGAAAACATGACAGGTCTTGCGCGTGTCATCCGTGGTCACATGGTGACAGCTTATGAAAATGTCGCTCTCTGGCACGAACGTGATATTTCTCACTCATCAGCTGAGCGTATCATCACACCGGATACGACCATTTTGATCGACTACATGCTCAACCGTTTTGGAAATATCGTCAAAAACTTGACGGTCTTCCCAGAAAACATGATCCGCAACATGAACTCGACTTTTGGTCTTATCTTTAGCCAACGTGCTATGTTGACCTTGATTGAGAAAGGTATGACACGTGAGCAAGCTTATGATTTGGTGCAACCGAAAACAGCCTACTCTTGGGACAACCAAGTAGACTTTAAACCGCTTCTCGAAGCAGATCCAGAAGTGACATCACGCCTGACTCAAGAGGAAATCGACGAAATCTTCAACCCTGCATACTACACTAAACGAGTGGATGATATCTTTGAACGTATCGGACTTGGTGATTAATCCTAACAATAAAAAGCGAGATTCAATCTCGCTTTTTGTATGCTTGTCGAAGGGGGTTAATCTTCTTTTCTCTTAGTGAGTCCGTAGGCTGCTAGTGTGGCCATGAGTCCTACTGCGACCAAGCCTGCAGAGTCTTGGCTTCCTGTTGCAGGGAGTTGTTTTTCATCTGCTTTGTTAGTAGTTGCTTCAGCTTGCTTAGCTTTCTCAAGGGCAGTGCCGACTTCGACAACCTGAGCGACCGCTTCCTGCGATACCGCACTATTGACAAGGGTTCTTTCTTCCTTTCCGTCAGCAGTAGTGCTAACAGAGTAGAAGACGGTACGGCGGCCATTTACTCCGGAAACGACGACTTGACTTTGTCCTTTTGGCAATTGAGGATTTTCACGTGTCACGGTAGTGAACGGAATCTCTTCCTCTTGGATATCCAGTCTTGGTTTTGCTTCTGCGGCTGGGGCAAGACCGTGTTCGTCTCCTACATGGGTTACAAGGGTTCCGACTTCAATAACTTGGGTCACTGCTTCTTGAGTCACAAGGCTATCTACAAGAGTTTTCACTTCCTTACCGTCAGCACTAGTGCTCACAGAGTAGTAATGACTGCGACGGCCGTTAGCGCCTTTAGTAACGACTTGAGTCTTCCCTTTGAGCAAGAGTGGATTTTCACGTGTCACAGTAGTGAACGGAATTTCTTCTTCTTGGATATCCAGTCTTGGTTTCGCTTCGGCAGCTGGAGCAAGGCCACTTTCATCCCCTTTGTGGGTAATAGGGGCACCGATTTCAACCACTTGGGTCACAGGTTCTTTGGTTACTTGGCTATCTAGAACGGTTTCTGTTTGTTTCCCATTTTCAGTAAGGACAGAGATGTAATGAGTGCGTTCACCATCTACACCTGGTGTGACAATCTTTTCTTGCTTAGCTGGGAGGTTCGGATTTTCTTTTTTGATAACCTCAAAAGGAATCTTTTCTGCTCTTGTGATGAGTTCCGGTTTGGTTTCAACATTGGCAGCTAGTTCGTTTTCATCGAGGCTTCCTGAGTGGGTTGCCGCTGGTTTGAGGCCTAGGCGGGCTGCTTTGAGTTTGGCTACGAGAGCGTCTAATTCGGCTTGTTTGTTACGGTTGAGGTTGTAGTTGAGAGTTTCTTTAGCTGCATTTAGGGCATCCAAACTTTCCTTGCTGTATCCATCCAAGTTTGCAGGGATTTGAGCAAGTTCCTCACGGAGTGCATTGTAGTTAGCGCGGAAGTAGTCTTTGTTATGGTCTGCAAAGGCAGTCATGAGTTCAAAGATTTCTTCTTCCTTGTACTCAGCACTTGGTTTGTCTGCCCAGATAGCAAGCATGCTTCCGACGGTTGGAAGGTCTACTTCTGGATACTTAGTAGATGCAAGCTGGTTAAATGGTACTTTGCCAGAGTTTTCAAGTGCTTTTGATAGTGGGTAGGCTTCATCTGGTTTGTGATTACCTAGCACGTAGTACCAGTCTCCGTTTGTGTTGAGGAGTTTATATCCTTTGCTTGCTAGGTACTGAGGCGTTGCAAGGTTGTAACCCCACCATCCTTTAGACCAGTAAGAGATGATGACATCCTTGTCAAACTCAACATCATCCTTGTCTTCATAGTAGAAACCATCGTTGAAGGCCATTGGTTGAAGGCCTCTTTCTTTGGCCATAGCAGCAAGGGTGTTAGAGTACTCAGCAAACTTGCCATAGAGTCCATACCATTTGAGGTAGTACCAGCCTTGGGCGTTGGTAGCATCATTGGCATATTCGTCTGTACCGTAGTTGAAGATCTTTGTCTTGCCTGCAAAGAAGCCCATGTACTTGCCGATGAGGGCTTTGACAAAGTTCATCGCTTCTTCGTTTTCAAGGTCCATGGTTGTTTTGGAGACCTTGTCAAAGTTGGCTTGAGGATTCTTGATTCCAAGTTTTTCCATAGCGACGAGCATGGCATCCATGTGACCTGGGCTGTTGATTGCTGGGATGAGTCCGAGGCCTTTTGATTTTGCGTATTCGATCAATTCAGTGATTTCAGCTTGACTAAGAGTAGTTCCGTTTGGATCATCGTAGTAAGCTTTTGTTCCTTCGATGATGGCCTTTTTGACATCATCACTTGCATAAGTTTTGCCGTTGGCTGAGATGGTCATATCATCAAGGAGGAAGCGAAGCCCATCATTTCCTAGGAGAAGATGCACATCAGAGTAGCCGAGTTCGCTCGCCTTGTCTACGATGCGTTTGAGTTGGTCGAGCGTGAAGTACTTACGTCCGGCATCGATGGAGATTACCTTGTTCTTGGCAAGTTTTTCAACTTCACGTTTCGCGTCTTCTTCTTTTTGAGCTTCTGGTGTGAAGGTCAAATTGCTTACAGCTTCTTGGAGTTTCGCGATTGCTTGATCAATGGTGTCTTGTTGGGCACGGCTGAGGTTGCTATCGAGTGAGCGAATGGCTTTCTCAGCTTCTTTTACAGCTGCGACACTTTCTGCAGTATAGCGGTCAAGGTCTGTCGGCACTTCTTTAAGGGCTTGCTCAGCAGACTCATAGTCAGCTGCGAAGTATTCAGCATTGGCATTTGCGAAGCTACGCATGAGTTTGAAGAGGCGTGATGGTGAATAGCGTGCAGATGGGGTATCCGCCCAAGCAGCTACCATACTACCGATGAATGGAACGTCTGCTCCTTCAGATTTTGGTACAGAAGTGATTGGAGTGTTCTTGATACCATTGAGTCCTTGATCGAGGTTGTACCAGCCTTGACCATCTGCATTACGGCCGAGGACGTAGTACCAAGCATCGTTGGTATTAAGGATTTGGTGGCCTTTTTCAACTAAAAGTTTAGAAGAAGCGACATCGTATCCGCCCCATCCACCAGTCCACATAGAAACGATGATGTCTTTGTCAAAAGTTCCGAAGCTAGTGTCGCTATTGTAGTAGATACCATCGTTAAAGGCCATCGGTTTGAGTCCGTGAGATTTGACGATGCGAGCAAGGTCGTTGGCGTAGGCGATAAATTTCTCATATCCTCCTACAGGGTAGCCTTCATTTGGATAGTATTTATCAGCTTGCAGAACGCTCCAGCCTTTGGCATCTGTAGCATCATTGGCGTACTCGTCGAGTCCGATATTGAAGATGTCAGATTTGCCAGCGAAGTAAGCAGCATACTTGTCGATCAGAGCCTTGGTAAATGCAACTGCTTCTTTGTTATCAAGGTCAACGGTACGAGCAGATTCTTTACCAAAGTAGTTGAAGTTCGGTTTTTGGATACCTAGTTCTTTCATGGCATGCAAAATCGCATCCATATGGCCAGGGCTGTTGACTGTTGGGATTAGTCCGATACCTTTATCTTTGGCATAGTTGATCAAGTCCGTCATCTGGCTCTCTGTTAAGTGGTTGCCGTTTGGATCCTTGTAGTAGGCATCTGTTCCTTTTTCGAGTGCACGTTTGACATCATCACTGGCATAGGTTTTGCCATTGGCTTTGATTGTCATGTCGTCCAGCATGAAACGCATGCCATCATTTCCGACTAAGAGATGGAGGTCAGTATAGCCGTAGTGTTTAGCTTTGTCAATGATTTCCTTGAGCTGCTCAGGTGAGAAGTACTTGCGTCCAGCATCGATTGAGATCATTTTTCTTTTCGCCAGTTTTTCATTTACTTGACTTGCTCGTTCAGTGCTCGGAGCGGTTACTGCAGGTGTGACGGTTTCATTTTTCTTGTCTGAAGAAGTGCTTTCAGCAGGAGTTTCAGCTGGAGCAGGGCTTTCTTTCTCGGCAGTAGGAGTTGGAGTAGTATTTTCTGTCACAACTGGTGCGCTTGACTCTTCTGTTGTTGGAGTAACTGTTCGAGGAGCCTCCTGGTCTTCTTTGACCTCCTCTTTTACAGGCTTGTCAGCCTTTTCTTCCAGTTTTTCTTGAACCTTGGACTCTACAGCTGCTTCGGCTGCTTGTGGACTCTCCTGAATAGTTTGAACAGTTTCTTCAGCTGTTGGAGCTGGAGTAATCCCGTCAGCAGATACGACTTGGGTACCAAAAGCAAATCCTATGAGTACAGAAGCTGCTCCAATCGCGTACTTACGAATGGAGAAGCGCTGTTTCTTTTCTAGTTTCATGATAAAACCTCCCTGTTATTATATTGTATGATAGCGTTTACACAAAACTGTTTTTATTTTATTATCTAAGATATAAAAAGTCAAGCGGCTTTATGAAAGAACTATAATAAATGGAGGAAATCATAAGATTTAGGAAAAAATTGTAAAAAAACTAAAAACAAGGAAAATCTAGCCAATATTTAACTTGTTTTTAGTAAAAGCACTACTAATTAAAGAATTACCCTTCGTCATATGTTCATACTAAATGGTGCATGCTATAATGAACATAGAAAAAGCCTGAGCTAGGCTCAAGCTTTTTCTTAATGACCTCGATCACACGAGATGAATTTGATTTTGTAGTAGTCTGCTCGCTTATAAGTTTCACTATAGGCAAGGACTTGGCCAGTGGCCTCAAGTTTTGTAGTCTTTGTTTGGAAGACAGTTGGAAATTGTGTATCAATTCCCAGCGTAGAAGCAGCATGCTCGGGTGTTGGGAACGCGATTTCGTTGATTTCCTCAAAATGCTCATCAGTCATGTGAATGCGGTAATCCAATTTAAAACGTTTATAGATAGAACTATAATAGTCAAGATTTGGATAGTTGGCATTGATATATTGTTCGGGAATATAAGAAGTGTGGTAGATATAGGTCACACCGTTAGTTTGACGTGTCCGTTCGATCTTGTAGTAGAACTGGTCTCCACGCAAACCAAGTTTTTCCAAATATTCAAGCTTATTTCCACGTTCGATAGAAAGGACAGTTACCTTATCGTCTTTTGTTTCAAAAATTTCTACGTCTGAAAACTCAACGAGTTTGTGCTTACGAGCGCGTGAAACAAAAGTTCCTTTTCCTTGTTGGCGGACAATATAGCCATCTTTGGCAAGGTCGTTCAAGGCACGAACAACTGTGATAGAACTGACATCATACATGGCGATCAACTCTGCTTCAGTATAAAACTTATCTCCACTCGCAAATTGACCTGAGATGATTTTATTCTTGAGTTCGTCTTTAATATATTGGTATTTTGGAATAGCCATAATTGCACCTCAATTTTTTTCTTTCTCCTTCTTTGATTTTACCACAAACACAAAGAAAATAGTAGCATTTAGATGAAAAAATAACATAATACATTAAAAATATTATTTTGCACATATATAAAAGCACCGTCAAAACAGAGATCGTGCAAAAGCCCTCATTTCATGCTATTTTTTAGATAATTTTGGTAAAAAAGAAGTAAAAAAATAGAAAAATTTTAAAGAATTTTCTAAAACCTATTGACAAATGCAAAAGATTTGATTATAGTTAATATTATAATAAATGAAAGCGCAAACTTAATTCGTCAGAGGTAATAACATGACAAGATTTAAAATTGAGGACGATTTCTATTTAGACGAAAAACCGTTCAAGATTTTGTCCGGCGCCATTCATTATTTTAGGATTCCAGCAGAGGATTGGTATCATTCCCTCTATAACTTAAAGGCGCTTGGCTTTAATACAGTCGAGACCTATGTGGCTTGGAATTTACACGAACCTGTTGAAGGGGAGTTTGATTTTGAAGGTGCCAGAAATTTGGAGAGATTTCTTCAAATTGCACAAGATCTGGGTCTCTATGCCATTGTACGCCCGTCTCCATTTATCTGTGCGGAATGGGAATTTGGTGGCTTGCCGGCTTGGCTCTTGACCAAGGACATGCGAATTCGCTCGTCCGATCCGGCCTACATTGAGGCCGTTGCTCGCTATTATGACCAATTATTGCCAAGGCTTGTGCCTCGCTTGTTGGATAATGGCGGAAACATTCTTATGATGCAAGTCGAAAATGAATATGGCTCTTATGGAGAAGATAAGTCTTATCTACGAGCAATTCGGAAATTGATGGAAGACCGAAGGATTGATTGCCCACTCTTTACTTCAGATGGCCCATGGAGGGCTACTCTGAAAGCCGGAACCTTGATTGAAGATGATCTCTTTGTGACAGGGAACTTCGGCTCTAAAGCTCCGTACAACTTTTCACAGATGCAAGAATTCTTTGATGAGCATGGCAAGAAATGGCCTCTCATGTGTATGGAATTCTGGGATGGTTGGTTCAACCGTTGGAAAGAACCCATCATCACGCGTGATCCAAAAGAGTTGGCGGAAGCTGTTCGAGAGGTATTGGAGCAAGGCTCTATCAACCTTTACATGTTCCATGGAGGGACAAACTTTGGTTTCATGAACGGTTGCTCGGCTCGAGGAACTCTGGATTTACCACAAGTCACATCTTACGACTATGATGCCCTTCTCGATGAAGAAGGAAATCCAACTGCTAAATACCTAGCAGTCAAGAAGATGATGGCGACACATTTCCCAGAGTATCCACAGTTAGAGCCACTCTATAAGGAAAGCATGGAGATAGAGGCCGTTCCATTGGCCGAAAAAGTTTCCCTGTTTGAAACCTTGGATAGTCTTTCTAGTCCTACTGAAAGTCTCTATCCAAAGGCGATGGAAGAACTTGGTCAAAGCTATGGCTACCTTCTCTACCGCACTGAGGCAAGTTGGGATGCAGAAGAGGAACGCCTCCGTATCATCGATGGACGTGACCGAGCTCAACTCTTTGTAGATGGTAAATGGATTGCTACTCAATACCAGACAGAGATTGGTGAAGACATCTACTGTCAGGGAAACCGAGAAGGCTGTTCAGAGATTGACATCTTGATCGAAAATATGGGGCGTGTTAACTATGGACACAAGTTCTTAGCAGATACGCAACATAAAGGCATTCGTACAGGTGTCTGCAAAGATCTACATTTCTTACTGAATTGGAAACAATATCCACTTCCACTGGATAATCCTGAGAAGATTGATTTTTCAAAAGGATGGACAGAAGGACAACCAGCCTTTTACGCTTTCGACTTTACGGTCGAAGAGCCAAAAGATACCTACTTAGACTTGTCTGAGTTTGGTAAGGGAGTTGCCTTTGTCAACGGGCGTCACCTAGGGCGTTTCTGGAACGTCGGCCCGACCCTCTCACTTTATATCCCTCATAGCTATCTCAAGGAAGGTGCTAATCGCATCATCATCTTTGAAACTGAGGGCGAATATAAAGAAGAGATTCATTTAACTCGTAAACCTACACTAAAACACATAAAGGGGGAAAACTTATGACAATTGTAGGATGCCGTATCGATGGACGTTTGATCCACGGTCAAGTAGCCAATCTTTGGGCTGGAAAACTAAATGTTTCACGCATTATGGTTGTAGACGACGAAGTTGTTAACAACGATATTGAAAAGAGTGGTTTGAAACTTGCGACACCACCAGGTGTGAAACTCAGTATCTTGCCAGTTGAGAAAGCAGCAGCAAATATCCTTGCTGGTAAATACGATAGCCAACGTCTCTTTATCGTTGCACGTAAACCAGACCGTTTCCTTGGTTTGGTTGAAGCAGGTGTTCCGCTTGAAACACTCAACGTCGGCAATATGTCTCAAACACCAGAAACTCGCTCTATCACACGTTCTATCAACGTGGTAGACAAGGATGTGGAAGATTTCCACAAACTAGCAGAAAAAGGTGTGAAACTCACTGCTCAAATGGTTCCAAATGATCCAGTTTCAGACTTTTTGAGCTTGTTAAAATAGGAAAAAATTTTTAGGAGGTCATTGTTATGATACAATGGTGGCAAATTTTACTTCTCACTTTGTACTCAGCTTATCAAATCTGTGATGAGTTGACAATCGTTTCATCTGCAGGTTCTCCTGTATTCGCTGGTTTTATTACTGGTTTGATCATGGGAGATGTGACAACTGGTTTGTTTATCGGTGGTAGCTTGCAGTTGTTCGTTCTCGGGGTTGGTACCTTCGGTGGTGCTTCTCGTATCGACGCAACTTCTGGTGCGGTTCTTGCAACAGCATTCTCTATCTCTCAAGGTATTGATACAGATCTTGCAATCACAACAATCGCTGTACCAGTAGCAGCACTTTTGACATACTTCGACGTTCTTGGACGTATGACAACTACTTTCTTTGCACACCGTATTGATGCTGCGATCGAACGCTTTGACTACAAAGGTATCGAACGCAACTACCTACTTGGTGCAGTGCCTTGGGCTCTTTCTCGTGCCCTTCCAGTATTCTTCGCTCTTGCTTTTGGTGGTGCCTTCGTACAATCAGTAGTAGACCTTGTTAAAGAATATCAATGGATTGCAGATGGTTTGACACTTGCAGGTCGTATGCTTCCAGGTCTTGGATTTGCAATCTTGCTTCGTTACCTTCCAGTTAAACGTAACCTTCACTACCTTGCAATGGGATTCGGTTTGACAGCTATGTTGACTGTTCTTTACTCATATGTAACAGGTCTTGGTGGAGCTGTTGCGGGTATCCTTGGTACTCTTCCTGCTGATGTTGCTGAAAAGATTGGCTTTGCTAACAACTTCAAAGGTTTGTCTATGATCGGTATCTCTATCGTAGGTATCTTCCTTGCAGTTGTTCACTTTAAGAACAGCCAAAAAGTAGCTGTAGCAGCACCTTCTACACCATCAGAAAGTGGGGAAATCGAAGATGACGAATTCTAATTACAAACTTACAAAAGAAGATTTTAATCAAATCAACAAACGTAGCTTGTTTACTTTCCAATTAGGTTGGAACTACGAACGTATGCAAGCTTCTGGTTACCTTTACATGATCTTGCCTCAATTGCGTAAAATGTATGGGGATGGAACTCCTGAATTGAAAGAAATGATGAAAGTTCATACTCAATTCTTCAATACTTCTCCATTCTTCCACACAATTATCGCTGGTTTTGACCTTGCCATGGAAGAAAAAGATGGTGTGGGTTCAAAAGATGCCGTTAACGGTATCAAGACAGGTTTGATGGGACCATTTGCTCCTCTTGGAGATACAATCTTTGGTTCACTTGTACCTGCTATCATGGGATCTATCGCAGCAACTATGGCTATCGCAGGCCAACCATGGGGTATCTTCCTTTGGATCGCAGTTGCAGTTGCTTATGACATCTTCCGTTGGAAACAGTTGGAATTTGCCTACAAAGAAGGGGTTAACCTTATCAACAACATGCAAAGTACTTTGACAGCTTTGATTGACGCTGCATCTGTACTTGGTGTCTTCATGATGGGTGCTCTTGTAGCAACAATGATCAACTTTGACATTTCTTACAAATTGCCAATCGGTGAAAAGATGATTGACTTCCAAGACATCTTGAACTCAATCTTCCCACGCTTGCTTCCAGCAATCTTTACTGCCTTTATCTTCTGGTTGCTTGGTAAGAAAGGTATGAACTCTACTAAAGCGATCGGTATCATTATCGTTCTTGCAGTAGGTCTTTCATTCATCGGTAAATTCTTGCTTGGAATGGGCGCATAATTTATGAGTAAATCATTAATTTTGGTGAGTCATGGTCGTTTCTGTGAAGAACTGAAAGGTAGCACAGAAATGATTATGGGTCCACAGGACAACATTCATGCAGTGGCTCTTCTTCCAGAAGATGGTCCAGAAGAATTTACTGCAAAATTTGAAGCTGCTATCGAAGGATTGGATGATTTCCTAGTCTTTGCGGACCTTCTCGGTGGAACACCATGTAACGTGGTAAGCCGTTTGATTATGGAAGGTCGCGACATTGAACTCTACGCAGGAATGAATCTTCCAATGGTGATTGAATTTATCAATGCGAGCCTTACAGGAGCAGATGCGGATTATAAGAGCCGTGCTGCAGAAAGCATTGTGAAAGTCAACGACCTGTTAGCTGGCTTCGATGATGACGAAGATTAATAAGATGTGACTTAGAGCATCTTATATAGAATATACATGGGAATGGGAGTCACTCCCATTCCCATATTTTCAATAGGAATGAAACAACAATAGATTAGAGGAACTCTATGCTAAATTACACAAAAGAAGAATTACTTGAACTGGGTGCAGAAATCACGACTCGTGAAATCTACCAACAGCCTGATGTATGGAAAGAGGCTTTTGAAGCCTATCAAGCAAAACGGGAAGAAATTGCAGCATTCCTACAAGGAATCGCTGATAAACATGACTATATCAAGGTCATCTTGACGGGTGCTGGTACTTCTGCTTATGTGGGAGATACCTTGGTGCCTTACTTTAAGGAAGTCTATGACGAACGCAAATGGAATTTCAATGCCATTGCGACAACAGATATCGTTGCCAATCCAGAAACTTATCTAAAAAAAGATGTGGCGACTGTCCTTGTTTCCTTTGCTCGTAGTGGAAATTCACCTGAAAGTGTGGCGACGGTTGATTTGGCTAAAGACTTGGTTGACGACCTTTACCAAGTGACCATTACATGTGCTGCAGAAGGGAAATTAGCTCTTCAAGCTCATGGCGATGACCGCAATCTCTTGCTCTTGCAACCGGCTGCTTCTAATGACGCTGGGTTTGCCATGACTTCTAGCTTTACGTCCATGATGTTGACAGCTCTCTTGGTCTTTGATCCTACAGAATTTGCTGTTAAATCTGAACGTTTTGAAGTTGTGACTAGTCTTGCCCGCAATGTTCTAGACAATGCAGCAGATGTCAAAGAGCTTGTAGATCTCGACTTTAATCGTGTCATCTACCTAGGTGCTGGTCCTTTCTTTGGACTTGCTCATGAAGCTCAGCTCAAGATTTTGGAATTGACTGCTGGTCAAGTGGCGACCATGTATGAAAGCCCAGTTGGCTTCCGTCACGGTCCAAAATCTCTTATCAACGAAGATACAGTTGTTTTGGTCTTTGGTACAACGACAGACTACACTCGCAAGTACGACTTGGACTTGGTTCGTGAAGTGGCTGGTGACCAGATTGCTCGTCGTGTTGTGCTCTTAAGTGATCAAGCCTTTGGTCTTGAAAATGTCAAAGAAGTAGCCCTTGGTTGTGGCGGTGTCTTGAACGATATTTACCGTGTCTTCCCTTACATCGTTTATGCTCAACTCTTTGCCCTATTGACTTCGCTTAAAGTGGAAAACAAACCAGATACACCGTCTCCTACAGGTACCGTAAACCGTGTGGTACAAGGTGTAATCATTCATGACTATCAAAAATAAGGAAGTGTCTATGAGTAAATTACAATTAAGTCCCAATAAAGTAGCTTGCTTGAAAAAACTCTCTGACGAGAACGGCATCATCTCAGCTCTTGCCTTTGACCAACGTGGTGCTTTGAAACGCCTCATGGCTCAATACCAAACAGAAGAGCCAACAGTGGCTCAAATGGAAGAACTCAAAGTCTTGGTAGCAGATGAATTGACTAAATACGCTTCTTCTATGCTTCTAGACCCTGAATATGGACTTCCAGCTACAAAAGCACTTGATCCAAATGCTGGTCTTCTCCTTGCTTATGAGAAAACTGGCTACGATACAACTAGCACCAAACGCTTGCCTGACTGCTTGGATGTTTGGTCTGCAAAACGCATCAAAGAACAAGGTGCGGATGCAGTCAAATTCTTGCTTTACTATGATGTAGACAGCTCTGACGAACTCAACCAACAAAAACAAGCCTACATCGAACGCATTGGTTCTGAGTGTGTGGCGGAAGACATTCCATTCTTCCTTGAAATCCTTGCTTACGATGAAAAAATCGCTGACGCAGGTTCTGCAGAATACGCAAAAGTGAAACCACACAAGGTTATCGGTGCTATGAAGGTCTTCTCAGACCCACGCTTCAACATCGATGTTTTGAAAGTGGAAGTTCCAGTCAATGTTAAATACGTTGAAGGCTTTGGTGATGGTGAAATCGTCCATACTCGCGAAGAAGCAGCAGCCTTCTTCAAAGCACAAGACGAGGCAACTAACTTGCCATACATCTATTTGAGTGCAGGTGTGTCAGCTAAACTCTTCCAAGAAACACTTGTCTTTGCCCACGAATCAGGCGCAAACTTCAACGGCGTTCTTTGCGGACGTGCAACCTGGGCAGGATCAGTTGAAGCCTACATCAAAGACGGTGAAGCAGCAGCTCGTGAATGGCTTCGCACAACAGGTTTTGAGAACATTGACGAACTCAACAAGGTTCTTCAAACAACAGCGACTTCATGGACTGAACGTGTAGAAGCATAAAACAAGTATAGAAGAATCCCTTTTTGTTAAGAAGATACTTAAGGTTTTCTAAAAAAGGATTCTGAAAATAAAAACTACAACCATAGATGGTGAATACACTCTCTATGGTTTGTTTACTTAAGAGAAATGGATCAAAGGAGAGAAGAATGAAAGCATACACAGAGCGTGTATTTGGAAATCATGAGGGTAAGGATGTCTTGGCCTATCGCTTTGAGACTGACAGTGGCTATCAACTAGAAATCATGACCTATGGTGCGACCATCTTGCGCTATGTCACACCTGACAAGGCTGGAAACTTTGCCAATGTGATCTTGGGCTTTGATGATTTTGATAGCTATGTAGGCAATAGTCCCAAGCATGGAGCAAGTGTAGGTCCTGTAGCGGGCCGTATCGCAGGTGCCACATTTGAGCTCAATGGCCAGACCTATGACCTTGAAGTCAACAATGCTAGCAACTGTAACCACAGTGGTTCAACAGGTTGGGATTCGAGCTTGTTTGAATTGGTCGAGGTGAACGACCATGGCTTGACTCTCTACACAGAGCGTACAGACGAGACAGGAGGATTTCCTGGTAATCTCAAGATCTGGATTAGCTACTACTTGGAAGAAACTGGTGCCTACGAAGTCAGCTATAAGGTGACGACAGATCAGGATACGCTTGTCAATCCAACTAATCACAGCTACTTCAACTTGTCTGGTGATTTCACGCAGACAATTGATCGCCATGTCTTCCAGCTAAATACGGAGGGCATTTACCCAATTGCTCCAGATGGTGTTCCAGCTAAGACTCCAGATGCCACTCGTGATGTGGTTAAACATATCTACAATGGTGCTTTGTTGAAGGACATCTTTGCAGAGGAAGATGAGCAAATCCAGTTGGTATCTGGTTTGGATCACCCATTTGCTCTTCCTGTAGGTCATGACAATGCTGGTTTCCTTTATGACCAAAACTCAGGTCGCTTCCTGCTTTTCAAGACAGAGGCCCCTTGCTTTGTGGTCTACACAGCAAACTTTGTGGATGAGAGTGTGCTCATCGGAGGCCAACCAATGGTACAGCACAATGGTATTGCCCTTGAAGCGCAAGCTTTACCAGATGCCATTCACAGCGACCTCAAAGACCAAGTCATTCTCAAAGCAGGTCAAACCTTTACCAGCAAAACTCGTTACGAGCTGGTTGTAAAATAAAAAGAAGAGCTGGTTCCCAGCTCTTTTGAGTTGTTTTCGTTGACATTAGAGGCAGTTTGGCTAATACATGGCTTATTTTCCTTTTTTCTGGGTCTCAATTCTTTCTAGCATTTTGTTTTTACGTTCTTCCAATTCTTGTATTTGCTTGAGCAAAAGATCTGAAAAGTCACTATCAAGCTCTTCAGCCTCTCCACTACTATACCAATCTAAGGCGACAATGTGATTATTTTTATCAAAGCAGAAAATCATATCTCCATCACCGATGATAGACAGAAAAGGGATATAATCTACAAAGCCTAGTTCATGTAATTCTTTGGTCTTCAGTCGAATATCTAGAAAGTCAGGAATCCCATTTGCAATACCATAGACTTTAATACCACGGCAAAATGTCCAAAATGGTGCCACATCAAATGCTTTGGCTCTTGGCCATAGTTCCTCCCTAACTTCCATATAGAGTCCACCTAGGGGTGACATGGTAAATTCTCTAAAGTCGTTTGGAAGACTGATTTGATACAGTTTTTCAAAATCTTCTATATCCTGTTCGGAGGGTTCATTTCCCATGCAGGCTACAACTTGGTAGGTTTTAGAATCATAATGATGAAAATAATCATAGACTTTTTCTAGTGACATTGCTATTCCTCTCTATTCTACGTAAATATATTCGACAACCAAATCACAAAGCTGATTATCCTTATCATAGCCAAAGTAGACGGGATAGACTCCGTCTCCAAAACCTGATTGGATCATCGGAATGCTTAGGTCAGTGTTAGGGATTTTAAAGTTAATCCAATCCCCACCCTCACGTTGATAAAGGGGATTGTCTATGGCATTTTGGGCAAAAACTGCTGCAAAGAAATCGTCGTAGATATTTTTGTCAGGATTTTCTTTATACCAACTCTCTTCAAAATCGCAGTAGGCATTCTTGGTGTCAACGTCCACTATCGTTGCCAGACCTGCGTCAACTGCAAATCCAAAATAAGAGTCTTTTTCAACAGTGTTTATATCTTCATCACCAGTCAGTGCTTCATAGTAGATGACTGGTACTTGATCTGTAAATTGGATTCTCGTTGCTACATACCTGTAGTGATCTTCTTCTAACTTGGCTACTAAGGTTTTTAGTCTATATGTTCCTTTGGGTACAGATTGTAAGTAGGGCTTTTCCTCTCTACGGAGCCAGACCAAAGGATCTCGGACCAGAATTTCTCCACTAGGAAAAGTCACTTCCCCCATATCCAAAACAAAAACTTCCATGTCCTGTATTTCTTTCCTATCAAAATAGTCTGCATAATTGATAGACGAAGTGAGCAGGTGTTTTATTTCTTGGTATTTTTGTAACCACTCTTGTGAAGTTTGTATTTTTTCCATAAACAGCTCCTTTCTAAATTTTCTATCTTAGATCGGTGCTCTCAGAGTTAAAGATTTGCATACTCATTATACATTTTCCTACACAAGGGATGCATTTTATGCTTTTATTTCCCTAATGATCGAAAAAATTAGGTCTTTAAGATTTTCTGCCACATACACAACTTCATCAGGATCATGAATATAGCAAAGAATCTGACCTTCTTTTCCTTCTTTGTCAGGATCAAAATCCAGTATCAGGAAACAACTGTCACAATACTCGGCAAAAGGAATCCATTTTTTATTAAAAAGATAGGGTTTTATCCTCTCGTCCCGCATTTTTTCAATGTCTTGGCTTGTAAAATGCTCAGGAAATTCAGTTAAGAGGGAGTCTCTGTTTTGAAAATAGTGTTTAGTGTTTTCGATAGCCTGCAGGCTCATCAAGCAAAAGGCCATGTCTCTTTCATCTACAAGGCAAGGCAGAATACTGAGATAGTTACTCCCGTTTTTATACCTGTAGAGCTCTTTTACCTCATCAGGCAACGTTATCCCAAATTTCTCCTCAAATGCTACCAGTTCTTCCTCAGAAGCTCCAGGGATTTCCTGATAATCGTCCAGATATTCTTCCTCTACAGGGTCATCCAAATCCCATTCCTCAAAATTTTCACAGATGTACTCTTCTATCTTTTTTATCTCATCACTTATCTGCATACCATCCACCCTCTATTTGCTTAGTTACAGATCTCCTTCGATTATTTGTTGCATATATGCTGGCATATCATTTACAAATTCCGCAAAACTGCAGATATCTTTCATCTCTTCATGCTCTATATCATAGGAAGCCACTTTCTTTGTTTTAGGATCCCATACAATATAGATATGGTCATAATCTCCTGTCAGCTTAGATATACGCAGAAGTTTCTGTCTACCTTTTTTAATCGGAACAGTATTGACTAAAGAGAAAAACTCTATCCATTTAAAATCACAGTCTTTAAGTTCAAAATGTAATTCCTCACTTTGAAGAAAATCAATTACTACCTTAGGCAATTTAAATGGTTTCAGTTCATCCAGTTTATTTTGTAAACTGTGGTATTTTTCAGGTTCTAACTGCTTAAAATATGCAGCCATTTCTTCATCGCCATTTTCAAGTGCGATACTGTATGGACGCATCCCGTCTTTTTCGGTTATTGTTACATCCGCCCCATTTTCCACAAGATACTGACACATTTTCAAATCAACATACCTTGCGGCTACACATAGCGGGGTTGGTTTAAAAGGATAGACCGTATCAGGGGCATTGTAGTTAATATTAACTCCGTTCTTTATAAAGAAATCAAGCACTTCATAATTTCTCTCTGAAACTGCACTGCGAAATGCCTGTCCACCGTATTTTTCTACCCTATGTCCTAATTCGTGGATAAGAGGTAGGTTCTCATATTTTTTCCCATATAAAGCCTGTTCAAAGGCCTCTGCCTTTACCTCATTTACACAGTTCACCTTTGCGCCATGTTCTACCAGATACCTGATAATAGCTTTATCACAATACCTTACAGCAAGCAAAAATGAAGGACTTCCTTTCACATTCAGATTGACGCCCTTTTGCACAAGCCATTTTACAGAGTTAAAACTTTCCATAATCAAAGCTATTTCTAAAGGTGACAAAGTGGTATACTTACCTATTTTTATACCCTTTTCAATATCCCATCCCTTTGAAAAATACTCATCTAGTGCGGGTATATTTCCCTTTATAATATCACCTACAATTTGTGGAACAGATTTAAAATTTCCTATATCTTTTAATTTGACCATTTTAAGTCTCCTACAGATTATGTATTCATCTGTTATAATTTATTTCCCCTAAAGGAAGCGGATCAGGATTTAAGCTTACCCAGAGAACCGAAAGTTCACACAAACGTTCAGTTATAGTATCTTCATCACTGCCTTTTGCACGGATGCTGGAAATCAGCTCCTTAGTTTCTTCCAGTTCTTCTTCGGAAAGTGGTGTGCCTGAAGCGAAATGATTTGGCAGGGCTTTCAGCATGTTCCGGTAGTCTTTATCCCAGTTGACACCGCCATTTCTATAGAGCTCATCCTGTACGCGCCCTGTTATACGGATCACTTCGCCTTGTACAGTTTTTGCTGGCCCGCTTGAAGGAATCAACATCTCCCAAAGTTCATCGTATTGCTTTTGCCAAGGACCATCTTCTACAAGAATAGGAGAAACTCCGTCATGTATCCTGCGTTTCGGAGCAGGCTTTACATCAAACAGTGCATAGAGTTTCTCAAGTCCTGCTTCTGTTTCAGCCAGATAATCTTTATTAAAGTTTTCTCTGTGAAATTCAAAATCCTTACCGATTATTTTGACTCTTTCTGCCATTTCAGGCACCACCTCAGCACCCGCCTTTATGAGCATTTCTGCAATTTCTGCTACCTGTGCAATATTCATATTCCTACAAGTAGTAAGGGCTTCAGCTAAAGGAGTTCGTCCCATATCAGTTTTGGGATTAACATCTGCACCTTTCTCAATCAAAAAACTGACTATCTTAGGTCGGAAAAAACCTGCTGCCGTATGTAGAGGTGTACTCCCATATGTATCAGGTTTTTGTATATCTCCGCCTAATTCAAAAAGTAGTTTCACAGTATCCCTACCCAGCGTGGCATGCTTATATAATGGCGTCCGCCCATAATAATCAGGAGTATTTACATCTAAACCCTGTTCCACCAGCCAGATAACAAGCTCATCAGGAACACCTCCAAAATGAAGTGCTGTATTGAGGCTGTATCTACCGCTATGAGCAGTAAGTTCACATTTATCATAGACAGCTTTAAGAGCTTCAACATCTCCTGTCTTAAGCAGTTCATCAAAATTTTTAGGTAAGGTCACTCTTTTTTTGGCCATTGTTCTTCTCCTTTAATATAAAACTAACATTTACATTTTACATTTCTAAAGCCACTTAAGCCCATCAACATTTTTTAAAATCCTAGATCTTCCATCGTAGTCATTTTTTAACTCGATTTCTTTTTCCTTAACCGAAATGTTGTTGTACCAGTGATCTAAGCTGGCATATTTTCCTGTATGGATATTGATAAGCATGCTTGTTATCGGATCCCAAGTGCCTTTCTGTACGGTTTCAGCAAGCAAATAATAGGCATCTAAAAATATGAGATTTCTCCCATAGATCCAAAATGGAAGTTGAATATCTAATAAAGGCAATTTTGCAGAAAAAATATCATCTCCACGTGGTGGCACGGTTTCATAATGAAATTCTATCTCACTCCCATAATATGCTATCGTTGCTTCTTCGCAACCGATGCTTTGAGGAGTACCCTCCTCAGCTACTAGAAATTCCATTGGCTTCCCCTTGTATTTTTATTGAATGAACTCCGACTAGACTCTCCACGTTTACAACCAGATGGTAAAGGTAATCACCTGCTTTTTGTAGGTGACAAAGATTTTTCCTCTAAACAGGCTGACGAGGTGTTGAGCCATAGAGAGGCCAATGCCATACCCAGAGGTGGTTTGGTTATTGTGTGATGTTTCGGCGCGATAAAAGCGGTCAAAGAAGCGTTTAATATTGGCAGGCCGCCCGTCTTTGTAGTCGTTAGATACGGTGATACAGGTGCGCTTGCGTAGGAGATAGGCTTTGCGTTTGAGAGTCAGGCGGATGGTGCCTGCTGGATCACAGTATTTGCGGGCATTGTCAAGAAGAATGCTAAGAAGCTCATAAAATTCCTCTTGGGCTACTTTTTCTACAAGGTCTGCTTCAATCAGGCTTTCAAATTTTTTATCTTCCTTTTTAAAGAGGGGAGCAAAATCTGTCGCAACTTTCTCAGCAATAAGCGAGATATTTTGAGGAGCTAGTTTGATATCCTCTTGCTCCTCGAGCCGAGCAAGTCGGATCAGTCTTCCAATCAAGTGGTTGAGACGCTCGGTCTGTTCTTTGGTACTCATGCTCCACTCGGTCTCTCCTTCCATGAGTTCCTGAAGCTCCGTATTGGCCGAAATGATAGCAAGCGGTGTTTTGAGTTCATGACCTGCATTGGTGATAAACATCCGTTGTTTCTCATAGTTTTTGACGAAGGGACGGATAACAATCCCAGAAATCAAGGTAAAGAGCAGAGCAAGGAGAAATAGGCTAGCCAGTGATAACCAGATAGAGACTTGAAAGAGGGTGTCTCGTTCGCGAATGTAGTTGGTAGCTTCAAAGAAGACTAGGAGCTTACCCGAAGCTGTCTGACTAATCTGGTAGGTGAAGTAGCGCCCGTTGCGAGTAATCGTGCCATAGGTTTCCGGTTTTTTAAGAATTTTCTGGAGAAAACCTCTGACGTCTGCTTCGGTCAGTGATTGGACATTCCCTAGAGAAATAGTGTAGTCATTCCCCTTTTCTCTGACAGAGAAATACTGAAAATTGTAGATAATCCCTTCCTGGATGTTCTTTTTGGTGAAACTTTCCTTGATTTCATCTGTGATTGGGAGTTCGCCTTCATTTTTAGACAAGATGGAGAGGACGGTTTGGATATTATCCTCTGTCTGAGTATAGACGATGCTATTCATCAAGACCAGAAAGAATGCAAGAATCAGAGCGATGGCAGCAGTGGCTGTGACAATAAACTTGAAGCGTAGTTTTCGAAACATCTAGTCTCCTCCTATCAGTTGGAAAGGCCCTTCTGCAGATCCTAAGATTTGCAAGTTGGACTGAACGCTTTGGAGTTTTTGGCGGAGATAGGAAATATAGAGAAAAACGAGCTCGTAATCACTTTCTTCCAGCTCCTCTGGCCAGACTTGATCTAGTAGTTGTTGACAACTGAGGGTCTGGTTAGCATGCTGGATGAGGAGGGTCAAGAGTTGAGTCTCCTTTTTCCCTAAACGAATGCTGTTTGTAGCAGCTAATTCTTGTTCGTCAATATCCAAGCGAGTATTTCCTAATTGGACCGTATCTGGGGTATAGTTTTCCAGGCGGCGTGCAGTAGAACGGAGTCTAGCCAAGAGTTCCTTGAGCGAGAAAGGTTTGGTCAAGTAGTCGTCAGCACCTGCATCGAGTCCGGTTACACGATCATCTACTTCAGCCATGGCTGTCAGCATGATGACGTGGGTCGTATTGTCCAACTGGCGGATTTCTTTGAGGGCTTCGATTCCAGTTTTAATTGGCATCATGATGTCAAAAATCATGAGGTGATAGTGGTTAGTTGTAGCTTTTTCGACAGCATCTTGTCCATTAAAAACAGAATCAACGCTATAGCCTTCGCGTTCTAAAGCAACAGTGATGACGCGATTTAGTTGAGTTTCATCTTCGGCAAGTAGGATTTTCATAGGTTCTCCTTAGTCTTGGTCAGATCGCTGAATCAAATCACGGATGGTCTGCATGGTCAAGTCGCAAGAAGCAAGCTCATCGGCACAACGTTTGAGCTCCCGCGTGATTCGCTCAGGATTTTGGATGTTTTTCTTGTATTTCATCTGGTGCTCAAGGCTGGCCCAAGAGTCCATAGCAATCGTGCGTAGCTGGATCTCAATAAAGTAGGTACCTTGGTCATTTCCCAGACAGTCTGGGTAGGGGGTAGTCACCTCGAGGATCAGATGGTAGGAACGGTAGCCATTGGGCTTGACCTGACGGATATAGTCTTTCTCTTTAAAAATATGGATGGTGGGTATCTGGCGAATATACTCTACGATGCGGTAGATATCATCTGTAAAGCCTGTGATGATCCGAACACCGATAGCATCTCGGATTTCTTTGAGAGCGGATTGACTCGTCTGAGGAAGGCCTTTGCGTTGGCATTTTTCACGCATACTTTTTTCTGTTTTGATGCGTGCATGCAAATGCTCATATAGTTTGAGGGAGGTTTCTTTTTTGTAATTAGCTGCGGCTTCTTCCATATCTTGAATAAAGGTCTGCAAGATAGTGGGTAAGTAGACTTCGCAAGGGCCATAGATAGAGTTCATAGGCTGGTCCATTCTAAGAATGACTCGTATTGCTACGAGCATAGATTCTAATAGTATTTGTCATTCTATTATACCATGAAAGCGATAGCAGGGTGAGATTCTATAGATAAAGAGGGAACGAGAATTTTGACAAAGAAGTCCATTAGAGATATAATGAAGAAAAAGTGACCAAGGATAAATCAATGACAAACTCAAAGTATATTACACGCCTGAAACGTTCAGAGGGGCAGTTGCGTGGAATTCAAAAGATGATCGATGAAGATCGTGATTGTGCAGATATCATTACTCAGTTGACAGCGGTTCGTTCGAGTGTGGAGCGTGTGATTGAGATGATCATTACCGAGAATCTCACAGCCTGCATCAACCAACCCCTAGACGACCCTGAAGCTCAAAAAGAACGCTTAGAAAAGGCTGTTCAGTACCTAATCAAACGAAAATAGTAGTTCTCTATGTGATAGAACAAGATAAGAAAGTGGATCACAGGAGGGGAAAGATGACAAAAGAAGAACGAGCAGAAAAATGGTTTCAGAGTGTTCCTGAAGCAGAAGCTATTCCTATACAAACCAAAATGGAGATCTGTAGTCAGGCAGCGAAGCGAATGGCGTTTATCTGGCTTGTACTACTTGGTGTGGAATGCTTGTTCTTATTCTGGGTCACTAGGGGAGAACTGTTCAATCAAGTAGCGGACTTTCTAAATCAGCTATCAGAAGGGAACCCCACAAAAAATCGATATAAGGGTCTCGCACTTGCAGGGACTCTTATTTGTCTGCCTGTCTTGATTTTGCCTAGCGTTGTTGCCCATTTCTTTAGACAAGGTTGGATTCAAAAAGAAGCTGAAAAGGTAGTCAAAGTGATGACCCCTGTTACAAGTGATCAGCCTTATCTAGATGGAGATGAGGGAGCAGATTTTGCGAGTATTTCCGAAGGAATCTTTGCGGATTGGGTGCTAGATGATGGTGAGAAGGAACAAAATGGTTTTGAACTTGAGGAAGTATGGCAGCAACTGGCAGCTGTACAAGATGGTGATAGGAATTTTCTCATTTTAATACCTCAGCAACCAGTTAAACTAGAGGGGAGTCAGCTTGTATCGGATTTTGTACAGGTTTGTCAGGATGAAGATTCGGACGTTTTTCATTTTGAGATCAGTGTTGCCGATGCCGAACGGATCGACGAGAATGTAATCTACGAAAAAAATGGGCTGAGCAAGAAAGAAACTCAAGACATGCTTCGGGCATATTTGGAGAACAGAGTCACATCAGACCTAGAAGACTGGGAAATTGTACTAGATATGCGGACAGATGAGCAGAAAAATATCACAATCTATCAGGAAATAACCCAATTGCTAACAGATGATAGTGAGGCACGATCTCGTTTGACCTCCTGTTTTGAATCACCGAAAGCCTATTTCAAGCAGTATGCAGATAGATATGATGAGCGGGGCATAGGAGAAGAAGTCAATGAAGCTACGATAAAATGGCTTGCTATTGCTGATGAACTACTTGCTGTGGATGCAGTCATTGAGTTAGACTGGAAGACAGATAAGGACGAATTTCTGTACCAACTAGCACCTCTGGCAGCTAAACAAACTCTTGATTTGGAGGAGAATTGGTTCGACGAGGGTGATGACATCCCTACTTGGTGTAAAATTTTGGACGAAAGATGGGCTGGACACGATTTCTGTCTTGCTTGTATGGATATTAATAGTGATAGTTATGTGCTATTTATCTGCAAGAGGGATATTCTGGAAAAATTAGTCACCTTGAGTCACACAATCAATCAGCGTTTCGGCTATGCAAAAAATATGTAATTGCTAGTGTATTTCAAGGAGGGAGTTCAAGATGATTTTTGCATTTAAGGATGCACCCAACACAGCCTGTATCGTTTGTCACCATGTCTTGGCTGGGAAAAATCCGATCACCTTTATCTCCCACGATGAAGAGGATGGCATGTGGCAATTTTTGTGTTCAGAAGACCACACTGGAGAGGATGCACGCCTCATTTCCCTAGCTGAAGCATTTAAACTAGACGCATCTATCGGACAAGTCGCGGATATACCTTATGGCTATGCGGTGGAAAGAAAAGATATGCTTGCTGGCTGGAAATCATGCAATTCTAGCAGTTGGGGTTCCGTCTAAGATAACTTGTATGAAAATTAAAGAAACCTAGAGAGGCTTAGATGGAAATTGGAAGAAAATCCATCTTTATAGTATGATTAAAGGTAGTAAGACAAGTTAAAGGAGGCCAGCAAATGGAAGCATACGAAAAAGTAGTAGAGATGCTAAATGAGCTAGATATTCCTTTTGAAATCGTGGAGCACGAGCCAGCCTTGACAACGGAGCAGGCCGACAGCTTTATCGAAGGGATCGAAGGTGTCCGTACAAAAACCATGTTTCTCACCAACAAAAAGAAAACAGCCTATTATCTCGTGATTATGGATGATAAGAAACGTTTGGATATGGACCTCTTGAAAGACTTGGTAGGAGCCAATAGAATCCGTATGGCTTCCTCTGAGAGCTTGTTTGAAAAAATGATGTTACCAGCAGGTGTAGTATCTCCATTTGGCTTGCTGAACAATGCTGACAAAGATATTCAGGTTTATTTCGACAAAGAAATCATGTCTGAAAAACGGATGAGTTTTCACCCCAATACCAACGAGAAAACCCTCTTTTTGGATACGAAAGATATACTCAAATTCCTAGAAGCCATTGGCTATGAGGCTCATATCATCGAGTTATAAAGATTAAAGAAACCGACTAAGTTCATCTTAATCGGTTTTTTTGATTATTCTACCTCACCTGGCCAGTGGTTCATACCACCTTCTACATTGGTAACGGTGAGACCTTGGGCGCTGAGAAATTGACAGGCAGAGGCAGAACGCACTCCACCTTGACAAATGACATGGTATTCATGGTCAGGTTTGAGTTCTTTGTAGCCTTGTTCCAAGGTGCTTAAAGGCAGATTTTTTGCACCTGGTGCATGCCCTGCTTGAAACTCATGTACTTCACGTACATCGATAAGCTCTAGATTTTCATGTTGATATTTTTCATAAAAGTCAGCCATGCTGATATTAGTTACCATATTCTACTCCTTCTGGGTTAGCCATTTTGTATAGTGAATAAGCGCCGTCAAGGTTTTGAACGGTAAATCCTGCTTGTTTGAGGATACGCTCTGCGATATAGCTGCGCAAACCACTGTGGCAGCTAACGATGTAGGCTTGGTTCTTGTCCAGTTCATCCAAGCGTTCACGAAGTTCGTTTAGGGGAATGTGGATAGTGTCGACTTTGAGTCGACCACTCTGAAATTCGCCACTTGTCCGCACATCTAGGAATTTCTTACCAATAGCCAGTTCGTCTTCGAGCTGGTGCCATTGAATATTGTCGCTGAGACCTTCGATAAGGTTCAAGGCTGCGTAACCCAGCATATTGACGGGATCCTTGGCAGAACCAAATGGTGGCGCATAGGTAAACTCTAACTCTGGTAAGTCAAAGACGGTGAGATTTCCCTTGATAGCAGTTGCTAGGATATCAATTCGCTTGTCAACACCTTTCTTCCCAACTCCTTGGGCACCATAGATTTTTCCAGTGGTTGGGTCAAAGAGGAGCTTCAAGGTCATATCAGTAGCGCCAGGATAATAACCAGCGTGGTCTTTTCCACTGACATGAAGGGCTTTATATGGGATTTGGTTGGTACGAAGAGTACGCTCGCTGAGACCAGTCGAAGCAGCTGTCATATCAAAGGCACGAACGATAGCAGTGCCGATACTGCCCTTGTTAGTACGACTGAGTCCTGCGATGACGTCCGCCACTTGGCGTCCTTGACGATTAGCAGGAGAAGCTAGAGAGATGAGGGCGTCTTGGCCAGTAATCTCTTGCTTGACGACGATGGCATCCCCAACTGCAAAAATATCTTTTTGGCTGGTTTCGTAGTTTTCGTTGACGAGGATACCGCCACGAAGTCCCAGTTCAATCCCCGCAGCTTTGGCCAGTCCATTTTCAGGTTCAACACCAACAGAAAGGATGGTGAGGTCAGAAGCAATCTTTTGACCGTTTTCGAGAACGATGATTTTTCCTTGGCCTTCAAATCGAGTCGCAGACTGAGAAGTGATAACACGGACGCCGTTTGCCAGCAATTCTGCTTGGACAAAGGCCGCCATTTCCTGATCTAATGGTGGCAAGACATGGGGGGCTTTCTCCACGATGGTGACTTGCAATCCCCGTTTCGCCAGGTTTTCAGCCATTTCAAGCCCGATAAAGCCTGCACCGATAACGACAGCTTCTTTTGGATGATTGTCCAAGGCTGCCATAATTTCATCGAGATCAGGAACATTGCGAAGCGTGTAGGCGTTCTTAGCTTCTGCCAAGCCTTCAATGGTAGGGACAAATGGTTTAGCTCCTGGAGAGAGGATTAGCTTGTCATAGCTTTCTGTAAACTCTTGTCCATCATGCCGCACCGTCACATTGTGTTCTTCTGGCGAAATCTGGATGACCTCGTGAAATGGTCGCACATCGAGATTAAAGCGTGCCCTGAGACTTTCAGGAGTTTGGACCAATAAACTATCACGGTTTGCAATTTCTCCTGAAACATAGTAAGGAAGTCCGCAGTTTGCAAAGGAAACAAAGGGACCTTTCTCAAAAATAGTGATTTCAGCGTCTTCCATGAGACGTCTGAGACGGGTTGCTGCTGACATACCGCCTGCAACTCCTCCGACAATGATAATTTTCATTGACTTTCTCCTTTATGCTTCTAGATGACCTTACCTGTCCAAGCACTCATACCGCCTCGGACATTGATGACATCGTAGCCTTTTTTCTTAAGCTTTTTCGCAGCTAGTTTGCTTCGTACACCAGAATGACAAATGACATAGAGTGTTTCTTTTGTCGCTGGTGTGTAAGAACCGATTTCCGTTAAAGGAACATTTTTTGCATTTTTGATATGACCTCTACGGAATTCCATAGGCGTCCGAACATCTAGTAGCTGAATTGGTTCTCTGAGTTTAGCTTCTAACTCGCTGGTAGAAATACTGTCAATTTTTGTAAATAAGTGAAACATAGGCACCTCCCAATATACCCTTATGGGGTATATTAAACCATGAAGTCAAGCTTTTGTCAAGCAAGTTGTTTTGAGTTGGGATGGGGAATGGTTTCGAGAGTCTAGAAAGCAGGCCATTCTTGACCTTTCAAAGGCTTTTTGATATGATGGGGCCAAAGTAAGTATGAGGTGATAAGATGACTAGCGAATACCAGAAAATGATAGCAGGGGAGCCTTACCGTCCGTCGGACCCAGAGTTACGGACCTTGGCGCAGGCTTCTCGCCAAAAACAGGCTGCCTTTAACCGAGAAGAAGATCCCTTGAAGGGTGCGGAGATTATCAAGACTTGGTTTGGTTCAACTGGGCAAAATCTCTATGTCAATCCACGTCTGGTGGTCGATTATGGGGTCAACATCCATCTAGGGGAAAATTTTTATTCTAATTGGAACTTGACCATGCTGGATGTTTGTCCGATTCGCATCGGGAACAACGCCATGCTTGGCCCCAACTGTCAGTTTTTAACCCCACTCCATCCACTGGATCCGCATGAACGCAATTCAGGGGTCGAATACGGCAAGCCCATCACCATCGGAGATAATTTCTGGGCTGGAGGTGGCGTCATTGTCCTTCCTGGAGTGACACTGGGTAATAATGTCGTCGCTGGAGCAGGGGCCGTGATTACCAAGTCCTTCGGCGACAATGTCGTCCTAGGTGGCAATCCTGCGCGTGTTATCAAGGAAATCCCTGTGAAATAGAAGTGAAAAGGAACAGCTAGGGCTGTTCTTTTTATGAGTTTTAGTCTTATAAATTTTTCTTCTTTTTGGCTTTCTTGGTCAAGGAGACATCGCACTGGGGAATCTTGGTTTAAAAAATCTATTAAAGGTAGTCCAGAGTTCAAAAATTGTTTTTAGCAGTCCTTTCTAAAAAATTACTAGGCGAAATCTAATCCAAACTAAATTTAAGGAAACTTTCAGAAAAGTTTTAGTTTTGTTTCAGAAATCTTCTGTAGA
>CAUVUZ010000007.1:0-35032 GCA_963555095.1 uncultured Streptococcus sp.
AGGTCTTTGAAAACTTTTTCATAATTTCCTCCCTTTTTATTCCTAAAAACTGATTCTATCGAATTTTTAGGTTTGATAACGATTACATTATTAGTATACTCCTAATTGATGGCTAGGTTAAACTACTAATTATAGAAAAAACTCCACAAATTATTTTATGTGGAGAAGTTTTTTATAAGAAATAGGTTTCACGAGAAACACTCTGCATACGATAAATGTATTTCCTCTTTACTGATTGAAAACTTGTTCTAATATTGGGTGATGAAACTCGACAAAATGAACCTGAGCATTTATGATAGCCCCTGATTCGTTCTTCTCAATCTCTGGCTGTCCTTCGGTGTGTAAAAGAGCAGGATTACCATCCTTATAGCCAAAGAGAATCACCTCTGTCCCTGCTTCATTCACATAGTAAGCTAGGATATCGAACCGCCTAGAACCTGAACCTGCAATATAGCCATACCATTTAAAAGTATAATTCACCCCATCTACTTGCCCAAATTGCATCATCTGGTCTGGCACTGCAAGTCCATAGTAATTACCGTAGGTGGCCAAATTAGTTGACTTAAATCTTTCACCTTTACTATCCGAATAGGATTCCATGGCTGTTTTTATCTTGTCTATTAAAGAACTATTATCTGTATCTGGCTCGCTCTCTGTAGTTACACTTGTTTTTAATAGAAATTCCTTAAAACGTTGCGCTAAATCTGTGTTCTCAGTCTCTTCAAAATTTGCAGTAGGGATAGTTTCCAGTGTCTTATCGGCATGCAAGACCTGTGCTTGCCCATCCTTCAGTGTAAATAGGTAGAAATGTTTGTCCTGATTGTCATAGTAGGCATCCAAAATCAAGTAGTCATAAGCATTGTCACTCGATACTCCAAAAACATTCCATTTGACACTTTTCTGAGAGACTGTTGTAGCTTCTAATTTTTTGATTAGTTCATTTTTTTCATCAAAGTTTGCATGCTCTAGTCTATGATAGGACTGCCCCATAGAAGAAGCCCAGCTTGCAAACTCTTCTTCCCACTTTTCGGTGTTGTATTGAATTAGCTTCTGAAAATCCGAATAGTTCTTCATAATCAAGGCTTGATCAGTCGGATTAGATAACTCAAGTTCTTCCATGGCTGCAACTGTGGCAGCCATCGGTGATTGAACAGTTGCAGCCTTAACTTCTTTTTCGTGCGAAAGAGCCTTTTGATAGGAATCTGCTAGGTAGTGAAAATAGTTGGTTGTCTCCTTGGTTTGTTGCTCCCTTGGTATTGACGGACTAGTTGCTCCATCCTCTGTCATTTTATGGCAGGCAGATAAGACTAGCATACTAGCACCTAGGACCAGTAGTAACTTTTTCATGGTCATACCTCCAAACTATCCTTATACTTTCATTATACTCCTTCCCTATCTCCAAATCAAAAAACATCTCCATGTATTTAAAAGGAGATGCTTAACTGTTTGTGATGAATGCCTAAGTCGTATAAATCGTCGATGCGGTCGCAATGGTATGCCACTGATTGGCTGTAGTTGCTACGAAATCCTTGTCTGCGTAGAAGTCAGTAAATGGTAGGATTTCAACTTCTAGCTCATCGATGCGGTCTAGCTGACCAGTCAGATAAGCCTCGATACGACTTTCTGCGCGCTTGATCCGTTGCAAAAGTCCGCCCATACGGATATCGACTGTATCCAAGCCAAAGATCTTATTTTCTTTCAACCATTGACGGCTAAAGAGGGCATGGAAGAGTTCAATCTCGTTTCTGAGTTTTGGTAATTCTTGTCTGGCGATTTCTCTCAGACTTTCTTTATCGTTTGTTTGGTAGGCTTGACGAATGCGTCGTCCCACATCCACTTTACTGCTTAAAATCTGGTTCAACTGGGCCTGAGTTTCAAAGAGATAAGCATAATTTCCTGCTTTTTCTTTGATAGCAACAAGCGTCTCAGCTGCCTGAGCGAAGTGTGGTTTGTCCTGTTCAGGTGTCATGTGTCTGTCAAGAATCGGGCAGAGAACATCCTGATAAAAGACATAGCGGTTGGGATTGATACCACTGAGATTACCTGGCAAGTTTGGCAAGAGATTGGCAAGGTCAATCTGCATAAAATCCTCAACTGACAGACCTGTATTGGTTTTGAAGTGAGCAGACAGACGGTCTAAGTCATTGCGGTAGCTGAGTTCTGCCCAGATTTGCAAGCTAGGCAGGATAGAGAACTGGGCCGTTTCACCACCATTATCCCCCCAACCCGTCACGATGACTTCTTTTATCTGATTAGCACGACAGGCTTTGTTGGCCTCGATAGCCACTAGACGGCTGAAATGGTTGTGAGGCGTAAAACCGATCCACTTCCAAGCTCCACCTGCAAAGGCAAGGTCATGGCTAATCTTGTGGTGGTTGCGGAAATTACGGTTGTATTTTTCCTCACTATCCTGATAATAATCCCAGTAAACCAAGGTCACACGGTCTTTGAGACGATCTAGGTAGACACGAGTTTCCTCAGGAATTTCCACATCACGGTCGTACTGACCATCCGCTGACATGAGTTTGAAGAACATATCACTCCACATCTGGCAGTGGAAACCATACTTGTCAGCAATATCCAGCACGCGCTCCAAGTGTTGACACATGAGGAGACTACGGTCTACAACACCGTTCAAGATGAGGTAGCGTCCCAAGCCAACCAAGTGTGCCTCGTCCATCCCGATATTGACCTTGCGAGTCTGCAGTTTTGACAGAGTGGCAAACATGCCATCAATCAAATCATAAACCTTTTCTTCGCCAATAAGGAGAATGTCCTCTACATCACGGAGTTCTTGCACTTCTTTGACACCCCATTTGACAAAAGCCGACAAGTGGGCCAAGGTCTGGATACAGGGCACAAAAGCCATGTCAAACTGCTGGGCATAGGATTCGATTTCCTGCAACTCTTCAGCTGAGTAGGCGCCACGGAAGTAACCAAAGTATGGCTGTCCCTCAATCTGGTAGGTGTCTTCCATGTAGAGCTCAAAGGTTGAGTAACCCATGAGAGCCAAGACCTCAATCATCTGCTTGGCAGAAGCCACATTCAGCACCGCATTTCGCGAACAGTCTGCCATGTAGGCCAACTCTTCGTAAGCAGCTTCTTCTTCAATCTCTACCTTATCACCTTCTACTAGAGCTGTTGTCAATAAGGACAAGGCGCGGTAGAGTTGGTGAGGTTTGCGGTAAGTTAGTTGATAGTGTCCACTTTCACCCTTGAGAGAGATAGACGCTTGATCAGACTGAGCGACTGCCACTTCCACATCTGGTAAAGAGATATGTTTTGTCAGCAAGTCGATTGCCTGAGTTTGTTTGGGACTAAGTCCTGTAAATGTTACCACTGATTTTCCTCCTGTAGCCAGTTGACAAGGGCACCATAGAGATTGGCATCTGCATGATAGGTGCAGGCCTGGATAACTGGTGCGACAGTGTATTCTTCGTAGGTTTCGACAAATTCATCGACAGCTTGTTTGACACCTTGGATGAAGTCTGGATTTTGACTGATAGAGCCTCCCAGACTAATGACATCTGGATCGATCAGATACTGGATATTGAGCAAGCCTTGAGCCAGATTACGGTTCATGCGCAAAATAGCTTCTTGACAAAGAGCATTACCAACTGCGGCCTCTTGGTAAATCTTGCGACCGTCCCAGTCAGTCTGACCAGATTTTTCAATCACGTAGCGCACCATATTTCCAGTTGACGCTAGTTGCGACCAGTTGTTGAGCTTCTCTGCTGGTGCAATAGTTGTCATGTAGCCAAATTCTCCACCCAAGCCGTGGCGACCTCGGTGAAGTCTGCCATTGATAATCATGGCACCGCCAATTCCTGTCCCAATCACGACACAGGCCGCATTTTCAATCTCTGGGTGAGCCAACAGTTCACTAAGTCCAACACAGTTAGCATCATTTTCTAGATGGACAGGTAGCTGATTATGAGCAAGGGCCTCATACCAAGAAAAGCCATGGATATAAGGTACGGCACTAATTCCCTCAATCACACCTGTTTCTTGATTGACCGCTCCTGGAACACTCATAGCGATCCCACTATAATCTTGCTCTGATAAGCATTGGTCTAGCCACGCCAGTAAAGACTCCAAGTTTTCTGGCGTCGGAGTACTTGTCTTATCTAGTATCTTTCCATCAGGAGTCAGACTGGCAAACTTAATCCCAGTCCCTCCGATATCAATGGTTGCAATGGTCATATTTTCACCAAAAAAGGGGCGAATCAGTAGTCAATCCTTACTCTTTCGCCCCTCCTTTCTATCTCATAGTATTAGTTATCAAACACTTTAAAACTGTTAAATGTCTTCTTTTTTGATCAATTCTGTGCGAATTTCTTGTGGCGCTAAGAGTCCTGAATGAACTGGATATGGTCGCTCAAGCAAGTCCAAAATGGTTTGCTGGTATTCTGATATACGCACATTTTCTTGACTCATATTGTAGTAACGGAGTACATACCCTTCTTCATTTTCCGCCACTTTAAAGGCTGTTGGGCAAACTTGTGGTAAGCTGAGTGCCGCATGACTCAAGAGGCTACCAGTCGCAGCAACACTTCCTTCTTGTTTAGCAACTTGAAGACTAGTGAATGGTGTTTGGAAGGCTTTGGCACGACGGAAGGCTGAGAAGCGTTCCCCTGCTTGGTGGCATTCGAGAGCAAACTCGACTTCAAACTCACGCAAGCACTGAGCTTCTGGTGTCGGAAAGTAACCCCAGTCACCTAGCTCACCTGAAGCACGAAGGATGGTCACTGCAATGGTATCATCGCCAAGGATTTCATACTCGTGCAATCCTTTATTAGCCACTGTCACCCCTTTTTCATCATCATAAAGGCTGACGAAGGCTTGTTGGTGTTGAGGATTTTCAGGATTTTCCCAAGAAGCAGCTGGTTTGTTTGGTCGTGTCACCACCTCATAAATGCTTTCCGAATCATTGCTTGGACGCGTATTATGAGTCTTGACCAAGAGACGGATACGGTGATCCTTGGCGGTGTTGGTAAAGCGAGTCTTGAAACGAATTTGTGGATTGTCAACAAAGACGGTCATCTCTGTTTCAAGAAGAATGCTTGTCAATTCTTCTGAGCGTCCAGCTTCACGCGTCATAAACTCGATAATGCCTCTTTGTTCCGCATCCAGTTTTTCGTCTGCACTTACTGGAATTGTCAATTCATGCTTGAGCAAAATCTTGGCAAAACGAGCTGTATTTTCCAAGACCTCATAGCCTTTTAGCACGGCGTAGATAGGTTCTGTTCCTTTTGGTTGGAAATAGATATACTCATTTCCGATATCACCACGGTCTTCAAAGCGAACAACGTCCTCATACGCTTCATGAGTTGTCTTGTCGTAGACTGTGATATTTTCATCCACACTGACCGTTACAAATGGCGTATCAATCACTCCGTTTTGGTAAATACCGTCACGGTGTTCTTGTTCTCCTTCAAGCAATTGGAAGGTTGTCCAAGAAAGTGGTGCCAGATGAACAGGCACTGTCACGCGCACTTGTCGAGCGATACGAGCCTGACGGAACTTGTCTTTTGGCAAATCATACTCAAAATTAGCTCCCAGATCTTCGATTTTCGCTTCTACAGCATGCCCTTCCAAGTCTTCGACACGGTAGCATGGCAAGGTCAAGGCTGCCATCTTCTTATAGCCTTCTGTTGGGTGCAATTCTTTGAAATCACAAGTCGCCACATCAATCACTGTGCTGACAGTGTCAACCTTGTCATGCAATCCTGTGTTGATGACGGTAAAGAGATGGTCGCTTTGGGCTTCGTGGGTTGCAATTTTGCCCTTCCACTCGTTGAGAAGATTGGTCTTAACAAAGTTTCCGACTTGGTTGACCTTGGCAAAACGCGTTTCCATCTCACGGTGAACCTCGTCCACGCTACAGCCACAGATACTGTCATGTGGCGCATTTTGTAGAAGAACTTTCCAAGCATAGGTCAACTGGTCCTTGTGGTTGTGGCCGCCAGTGATGACGGTCAATGGTTCCACCACTTGTTCTAGGAGGTTGCTATTTTCTTGGAAGGCTTGTTTGAGGTAAATCCGTGATGAAGAAGTGTTGGCAAGCGTGTACCAACCATCTGTTTCCTGACTTGTCAACTCACCTGTAACGGTAGATAGTTGCTCCGGTAGAGCACTTTCTACGGCATGAACATAGTCGTCAAATGAACTATGAACAAAAGTCACATCTGGGAAGAGTTCATTTGCCACACGAATGGCCTCACTCAGATTTCGCTGTACAGGCTGGTGGTCACATCCGTTCATCATCAACCATTGGTTAGTCGAAGCATAGTCACGCACGTCTGACAATTTTTGTTTCCAAAAGGCCAGGGCTTCATCCTTATCAACTGGGATTTCATTCCCATTACTGTACCAGTTGGCAAAGAGGATACCGAGAACGCGGCTTCCATCAGCGCCTTGCCAGTACATTTCTGAAAACTGGGATGTGAACTGCTCATCTTCGAGGACTTGGTTGTCAAATCCAATCGGCTTGACACCACGACCAAAGGCTGCCACGTGAATACCTGATTTTTGAAGGATTTGAGGAGCTTGTCCCATATTTCCAAAGGTATCTGGGAAGTAACCAATCTGAGTGGATTTGCCCCATTTTGCACATTCTGCTTGACCAATCAAGGTATTACGGACGTTGGCTTCACTTGAAATCAAGTAATCATCCTGCAAGATGTAAAAGGGACCAATTTTAAGTTTGCCCTCGTCAATGTAACGTTGAACCTTATCGCGATTTTCAGGACGAATTTCCAAGTAGTCATCCAGGACAATGGTTTGTCCATCCAAGTGGAAACTCTTGAACTCAGGGTCATTTTCAAAGAGATCAAAAAGATTGTCAAACAATTCCACCAACTGCATCCGGTGGCTTTCAAAAGGCAAGTACCACTCACGATCCCAGTGACTATGTGAGATAATATGAACTACAACATTTTCCATGAAGTAAAACCTCATTCTAACTTAAATTTTTATTTCTATCTAACTAAAGAACTGACTAACGGATATCCAAGTAATCCAAGACTAACTCACAAAACATCATGTTGGCCCAAGAGAACCATTCACGAGAGTAGAGCGTTGGATCATCTACGTGGAAGCTTTCATGCATGACACCTGTGCCACCATCGCAGGCAACCAGCTGATCCAGCAAGAATTTCTTCTCCGCCTTATCTCTTGTTGTCAAGCCTTGGATAGAAAGGGCGATTGGCCAGATATAACGATAGAAGGTATGAGAACTTCCGAGACCGCTAGCGTATTCTCCTTGGTAGAAGTATGGATTTTCAGGGCTCAGAATGGTCCGACGAGTTGCTTGGTAAACCTCATCGTCAATGTCGCAGTAGCCCAGATAAGGCGCCGCCAACAAACTTGGTACGTTTGGATCATCCATGATGCTGGCATTTCCCAAACCATCCACTTCAAAGGCGTAAATCTTTTCACCCTTGCTGTTAGTTGTGTAAGCGTAATTTTCGATGCCTTCTTGGATTTCAGCTTGCAGGCGTTTAGCATCTGCCACGATGTTTTGGCTATCAGCTAGATCCAGTTCTGCAAAGATTTTTTGCACATAACCCAAGACAACTACAGCAAACATATTGGACGGAATCAAATAGCTATACTGACAGCAGTCATCACTTGGACGGAAGGCTGACCAAGTCATACCAGTCACTGCAAAATCAGGTCCAAAGCCATCATTTACTAAGGTGTCTTCCTTGCGGTCCGTATCCCTAACAAAACGATAAGGAGAGTTCTTGTGGTCTTGTTCCACTGTCCAGAGGTGAAGAATTTCCTTGGTCGCTGTGACAAAAGTCTCATCAAACTGACTGGTCTCGCCAGTCTCTTTCCAAAGGAGATAAGCCAGTTGCAAAGGATAGCAAAGCGAGTCCACCTCATACTTGCGTTCCCAAATCCAGCCATTAAGGTCGGTATGGTCAGTCTCGTGGTGGCCCTTCCAATTCTCCTCAATGTTAAAAGAGTTGGCATAAGGATCCTTGAGCACCAAGGTCATCTGACGCTTGACCAAACCTGCAATGGTCTGACGCAAGAGAGGATCTCTTTTAGCCACATGAAGGTAGGGTCTAAGTTGTGCTGTCGAATCCCGAAGCCACATGGCAGGAATATCCCCAGTCAAGACAAAAGTTGAGCCATCTTCTAAGATTTCAACTGTATTGTCCAAGGTGTCTGTATAGCAACGCTCGAAGACATCCACCCACTCGGGATGGTCCTTAGCCCGCTCCGCTACTTCGTCCAGCCATTCTCTAACAATTTCTTTCGAATAAATCATCGTGCAGTTTCCTCTTTCAAACAAGTTTCATGTTCAGTATATAGCTTTTAGTCCAGAAAATACATACACAAATGATAGTCATTTTTCTACAAAATTGCTTACTTTCGAACCCCATATCTAAAGGTCTCATTTTTCTGATATAATGTAGAAAAACAGCTAAAGGAAAGACTATGAAACCACTACTTGAAACCATCGATACCCGCTTTGGGACTGCTAGCAAGCATGCCTTTTCTCGGGGAAATACCCTGCCCTACACAGGCGTTCCTTTTGGGATGAATTACTTTGTTCCCCAGACCAGTGACCAGGAGGGAGCTTGGTTTTTCGATCCGCATCTGCCCATCTTTCAGGGGATTCGATTAACCCACCAGCCCAGTCCTTGGATTGGGGACTACTCTTGGCTACTCCTGACACCTGTTACAGGCCAACTGGGCGGAGACAGTCTCTTTCATCGCCAATCTTCCTATGATAGGGATAAGGCCTCTTTCCAACCTCATTATCTGAAGATTTTCTCCCTGCGCTATCAGATTGAAACCCAGCTCACATCGACTTGCTATGGTGCTTCTATTCGTTTGGAGCAAAATCAAGGCAAAGCCCTCTCCCTCTATCTTCACGCAGCAGATGAACTGACAGTTGAACAAATAGATAAGCGGACTCTTGCCCTGCGTCAAGAGGGAAAAACAGAGACCAACAAAAATCCGCTGATACTGTTTACTGCTCTACAAATGAATACGGATATTCTTGCTATCACACAAGAAGAGGGAGACTGGCGAATTGACTTAGCAAGCAGTCAAGCCGAGATTCAACTAGGCACCTCTTTCATATCCCCTTCTCAAGCTCTAGTCAATCTACCTCAAGAAGATTTTGATAGCTGTAAAGAAAATGTCCAAGCGGACTGGGAAAATCTCCTCCATCGTTTTGACGTTATAGAGACAGGAGAGGCTGACCGAACCTTCTTTGATCACTGCCTCTACAGACTCTTTCTCTTTCCACAGACTTTTTATGAAGTGAACGAGTCAGGGCAAGCCATCCACATGGATTTGGCTACTGGTACTGTCAAGCCCGGCGTCCTCTTTAGCAACAATGGTTTCTGGGATACCTTCCGCACCACCTTCCCCCTCTTTGCCCTTGTCATACCGGAACACTATCACCTCTTTTTAGAAGGTTTCCTCAATAGCTACCGCGATACTGGGTTCCTTCCAAAATGGTTGGCTCCAGATGAACGTGGCATGATGCCTGGTACCCTGCTAGATGGCATTATCGCAGACAGCGCCTGCAAGGACATGGCCCCCGACCTAGAAAAAGAACTCCTTCAAGCCATGCTTGAAACAGCCACTAAGTCCGACCCTCTCGGCATCAATGGCCGCCACGGACTAGCCCAATACCAAGAACTGGGCTACCTCTCTACCGACCACCACGAAAGTGTCAGTCACACCCTTGACTACGCCTATAGCGATTTTTGTATCGCCAGCTGTGCCGAAAAGCTTGGTCAGAATGACATCGCGGAAACATATAGAACTGCGTCTCAAAATTACCGTCATCTATTTGATGCTGAAACAGGTTACATGCGAGCGCGAGATAGTCAAGGAAACTTCCGCCCTGACTTCTCTCCCTATAGTTGGGGACGCGACTACGCCGAATGCTCTGCCATTCAAGCGACTTTAGGCGTTCTCCACGACATCCCAGGTTTGCGTCAACTCATGGGTGGAAAAGAAGCCTTCAGCCACTATCTTTTGAAAGCCTGTCAGGACGCTCCTCTCTTTGAAACCACCGGCTATGGTTACGAGATTCACGAGATGAGCGAGATGGCTACCGCTCCTTTTGGGCAAATCGCCATTTCCAACCAACCGAGCTTCCACATCCCTTATCTCTTCCGCTACAGCGACTACCCTGACTACACTGCTCTACTCATCAAAACCTTGCGTCAGAAAGCCTTTCACCCCAGCTGGGAAGCCTATCCTGGCGATGAGGACAATGGCAGTCTCTCTGCTTGGTACATCTGGTCAGCTCTTGGATTCTACCCGATCTGTCCGGGCAAGCCAAGTTACGATCTCGGAATTCCTCTCTTTGACCACCTCCGTATCTACCTAGCCAAGGAAAATAAATGGCTGGATATCCATGCCGAGCAAAACCACAGCCATTTCAACTTTGTCAAAGAATGCCGATTGGACAAGGCTCCTGTATCTAGCATTCAACACCAAGACCTCTTGAAAGCTGAGCAACTGACCTTCACCCTCAGCTGGCTACCAAATCACTCCTAACCAAAAGAACCTTTGCATCGCGCAAAGGTTCTTCTTTTATGAAACTTGGACCTGAAGCTGGTCAACCAGCTGCCTATCTACCGTCAGATTTAGATAAAAATCTAAGTTTTTATCGCCTGCAAAATACAAGGTTGGTAGCGTCAGCCTTTTTTCAGTCTCGCCAACTTGAAACGCAAGGACTTGAATCTCGTCCCGATAAGCAACACCATGCACACCCGTCCCTGGTTGAATCGAAATCTTAGCTTCTAAAGGACTGCTAGATTCTCTTCGCTTCACTGTAAAGTGGACATTTTCTCCCTTAGTCACAACTAGACTTTTTTCTGAGAACTCTAGTTGCTGAACAGCTTCTTTTTTTGACAAGTTAGGTGTTTTATAGAGTGAAATCTTAGTCAACAAAGGCAAAGCCTGTGTCTCTGTAATGGTCACACGAATCTTCTGCGCCTCAACGACTGATCCTCGTAAGAGACGTTTGTAGCCAACAGTATAACCAGATCCAAACTCCTGCCAGACACCATCCAACTCTACCTGAACATGGAAAGCAGCGATGCGTTGCCCTAGCTTCAAATCTTCCCTCAGCTCGATTACATCGAAAGTCTTGGGAGTTCCTAAATCAATCTCTAACTGGATTGGCAGTTCTGCATCACTTGCCCAAGAACTGGTCTTCCGTCCATCTGTCAGGTGATAACAGGCAAAGTCTGGTGATAGAGCAGGGCCAGATACCTTAGCTCCCAGAGCCAAATCGTCCCTATAGAGCGCGTCACGGTAGGCAGCAAATTCATAAAGTCGCTGGATATCCCTTTCATCAAAGAGACCATCTTGGTTCGGTGGGATATTGAGCAAAAGAGGGGTTCCTCGTCCCACTGAGTGAAAGTAGATTTCGACCAATTCCTCGAGAGACTTGGGGTCCTGATCCTCATGGTAAAACCAGCCTGACCGAAGAGAAACATCTGCCTCACCGATTGAAAATAGCGTCCCAGAGGGGTCTCCGTGCTGTAGATAATCTAATTCCGCTTCTGTTCCTAACTGGTCTGGCTTGACTTTTTGCCACAAGGGATCCCCTGCATAGCCTCGTTCATTTCCAATCCAGCGGATACTGGTCCCTTCAGTTGAGAAAATCAAACAATCCCCCTGCAAGTCACGAATGGTTTCAAACCAAGTCTCAAACTCATAGTTGACTTTCTGGGCCCCCTCGCCTCGAGCACCATCCATCCACACCTCAGCGAACTTGCCGGCATTTCCATAGGAGGGATTTGACAAGATTTCCTTCAATTGAGCTAGATAATAGGCATTGTAGTCCACTTCTCGGTCCACGTGATAGAGGGGACTGTGAGCATCCCAAGGAGACAAATACACTCCCATATCCATGTCAAACTCAGTCGCAGCTTTGGAAACCTCAAGGAGCAAGTCCCCCTTTCCATCCCTCCAAGGACTAGCCTTGACCGAATAGTCTGTGTAAGCGGTCGGGTAGAGCACAAATCCATCGTGGTGCTTGACCACCAAAATCAGTTTTTTAAAACCTGTTTCTTTAAGTACCCGAACCCATTCACGCGCATCCAACTTGGTCGGGTTGAAACGCTTAGGATCCTCTTGCCCACTTCCCCATTCTTGGTCATAAAAGGTATTGGGGCCAAAATGGATAAAGGCAGCTAGTTCATCCTCTAAATAATCCAGCTGGGCCTGACTTGGTAATGGTCCATTTGGTTTTATTTTCGTCATCATCTCGTATCTCTTTCTCTTGTTCATAAAGTTATCCACAACTTGTGGATAAGAAAATATGCCTAAAAACTAGCTTCTCCAGAATCCAGCTCTTTGACTTTGAACCTATCACCTTCAGCAAACTCTGCTCAAATCCCCACTGCACTAGGATTTCTACTAGAAAGCTGGTCAGTTACTAGTTGCCGGTACTATTTTCAAGAACCCTCTTGAATATTAGCTGAATGTCCTGCTCTCCCTAGACTTATCCACAACTTGTGAATAAACCCTTCTTCCTAGTTGTTACCTCGTTGACTATAACAAAAAATCTAGGTACCGTCAATAAGACAAGGCTGTCTTCCTAAATACTCGGAAAAGATTCTATAATTTGTACAATATGCATTTTATGCCATTCGAAAGAAAGGCTTTCAGATAGATTTCATATAATTTTCTAAACAACTTTCAATCACTGCTTCTCTCAATTCCTCGTCAGAACTGAATTAAAATCTGGACATTTCTTCTTAAAATGTGAAATTTAGCATAGTTTTTTCAAAAAATATTATATTCTTTTTAGTAGAAGTTTATACATTTATTTCCTCTAATTCCTTTTGCCATCGTATAATAACATAAAATACTACTAAAACCTTGTTTTGTCCGAATTTTTAATCATTTTTTACTATTGACACGCCTCTGAGAATATGATATAACGTAAATGTAAGCGGTACCAAAAAGGTGCCACCGTTAAAAATTTTTAAGGAGGAAAACACATGTCTTCACATCCAATTCAGGTATTCTCAGAAATTGGGAAACTGAAAAAAGTTATGTTGCACCGTCCAGGCAAAGAGTTGGAAAACTTGTTGCCGGACTATCTCGAAAGGCTTCTTTTTGATGACATTCCATTCTTGGAAGATGCTCAAAAAGAACATGACGCATTTGCTCAAGCTCTTCGTGATGAAGGAATTGAGGTCCTTTACCTAGAGCAATTGGCTGCTGAATCATTGACTTCCCCAGAAATCCGCGATCAATTTATCGAGGAATACTTAGACGAAGCCAACATCCGTGGTCGTCAAACCAAGGCGGCTATTCGTGAATTGCTTCACGGTATCAAGGACAACCAAGAATTGGTTGAAAAAACTATGGCAGGGGTTCAAAAAGTTGAATTGCCAGAAATTCCTGAAGAAGCAAAAGGCTTAACTGACTTGGTTGAGTCAGACTATCCATTTGCTATTGACCCAATGCCAAACCTCTACTTCACTCGCGACCCATTTGCAACTATTGGTAATGCCGTATCGCTTAACCACATGTATGCAGATACTCGTAACCGTGAAACTCTTTATGGTAAATACATTTTCAAACACCATCCAATCTATGGTGGAAAAGTAGAACTAGTCTACAACCGTGAAGAAGATACACGTATTGAAGGTGGAGATGAGCTCGTTCTTTCTAAAGACGTTCTTGCAGTAGGTATCTCTCAACGTACAGATGCAGCTTCAATTGAAAAACTCTTGGTGAACATCTTCAAGAAAAATGTTGGCTTCAAGAAAGTATTGGCATTTGAATTTGCTAACAACCGTAAATTCATGCACTTGGATACTGTCTTCACCATGGTTGACTATGACAAGTTCACAATTCACCCAGAAATCGAAGGCGATCTTCGTGTGTACTCTGTCACTTATGAAGATGAAAAACTCAAGATTGTTGAAGAAAAAGGTGACTTAGCTGAACTTCTTGCGAAGAACCTCGGCGTAGAAAAAGTTCATTTGATCCGTTGCGGTGGTGGCAATATCGTAGCAGCTGCGCGTGAACAATGGAATGACGGCTCCAACACTTTGACCATCGCACCTGGTGTAGTTGTCGTTTATGCCCGCAATACCATTACCAATAAGATCCTAGAAGAATACGGGCTTCGCTTGATTAAGATTCGCGGAAGCGAATTGGTTCGGGGCCGTGGTGGACCTCGTTGTATGTCTATGCCATTTGAACGTGAAGAAGTATAATCGCTGTTCAGTATTTGTCAATAAAAAATGTAAAAAATAGAAAGAGGAAATAATAGAATGACACATTCAGTATTCCAAGGACGCAGCTTCTTAGCAGAAAAAGACTTTACTCGCGCAGAGTTAGAATACCTTATCGGTCTTTCAGCTCACTTGAAGGATTTGAAAAAACGCAATATCCAACACCACTACCTTGCTGGTAAAAATATCGCCCTCCTGTTTGAAAAAACTTCTACTCGTACACGTGCAGCCTTTACAACTGCAGCTATTGACCTTGGTGCTCATCCAGAATACCTCGGAGCAAATGACATTCAGTTAGGTAAAAAAGAATCTACTGAAGATACTGCTAAAGTATTGGGACGCATGTTTGACGGGATTGAATTCCGCGGCTTCAGCCAACGTATGGTTGAAGAATTGGCAGAATTCTCAGGTGTTCCAGTATGGAATGGTCTGACTGACGAATGGCACCCAACTCAAATGTTGGCTGACTACTTGACTGTTCAAGAAAACTTTGGCCGTCTGGAAGGCTTGACATTGGTATACTGTGGTGATGGACGTAACAACGTTGCCAACAGTTTGCTGGTAACAGGAGCTATCCTTGGCGTCAACGTTCACATCTTCTCACCAAAAGAACTCTTCCCAGAAAAAGAAATCGTTGAATTGGCTGAAGGATTTGCTAAAGAAAGTGGTGCACACATCCTCATCACCGAAGATGCAGACGAAGCTGTCAAAGGTGCAGATGTACTTTACACAGACGTTTGGGTATCTATGGGTGAAGAAGACAAATTCGCAGAACGCGTTGCACTTTTGAAACCTTACCAAGTTAACATGGAATTGGTGAAGAAAGCAGGCAACGAAAACTTGATCTTCTTGCACTGCTTACCAGCATTCCACGACACTCACACTGTCTATGGTAAAGATGTTGCTGAAAAATTTGGCGTAGAAGAAATGGAAGTAACAGACGAAGTCTTCCGTAGCAAGTATGCTCGTCACTTTGATCAAGCAGAAAACCGTATGCACACTATCAAAGCTGTTATGGCTGCTACTCTTGGAAATCTCTACATTCCTAAAGTATAAAACTTACTCGTATACACAACACAGGGGTTGAGACGAAAGCTATGATAGCTTATCAGTTCTAGCGAAAGAAAGCAAGGATCCTCTTTGACAAATTTGCCACCTTACTCTTGTCACCTTCCTGCTTCCTAGTCTCATTCTGATAAACGTCGGCTGTGCGTTCAACCCCTTTTACTAGTAGTAATGACTAATTTGTCTTTTGAAAAGACGCTACCTCCACTTCATATTTTATCATCATACCTGCCTGTAGCTCTTGGAGTTCTGTCAGGTTTACCATATTAAAGAAAGGAGAGCTCATGTCTCATAGAAAAATCGTCGTTGCTTTAGGCGGAAATGCCATCCTCTCCACTGATCCATCTGCCCAAGCTCAACAAGCTGCTCTGGTAGAAACAGCTCGTCATCTGGTCAAGTTGATTCAAAACGGAGATGAACTGATCATCACTCACGGAAATGGTCCTCAGGTGGGTAATCTCTTGCTTCAACACTTGATGGCAGATTCGGAAAAAAATCCTGCCTTCCCACTTGATTCTTTGGTTGCCATGACCGAAGGTAGTATCGGTTTTTGGCTACAATGTGCTCTTGATAACGCATTACTCGATGTAGGGCTTGATAAAAATGTCGCTTCTGTTGTTACCCAAGTTATAGTAGACAAAGCGGACCCTGCCTTTATCAATCCTACCAAACCAATCGGTCCATTCTACTCAGAAGAGGATGCCAAAGCTGAGAGCGAAAAAACTGGAGCAACCTTCAAAGAAGATGCTGGTCGTGGCTGGCGTAAAGTAGTAGCTTCACCAAAACCAATCGACATCAAAGAAATCAACAGCATCCGCACCTTGCTCGATAATGGTCAAGTTGTCATCGCAGCAGGTGGAGGAGGTATCCCTGTTGTCAAAAATGAAAACGGTTACTTAAGTGGAGTCGAAGCCGTTATTGATAAAGACTTTGCTTCTCAACGACTAGCAGAACTCGTCGAAGCTGATCTCTTCATCGTCCTTACTGGCGTAGACTATGTCTATGTAAACTACAATAAACCAGACCAGGAAAAACTGGAACACGTTACCGTTAGCCAACTAAAAGAATACATCAAACAAGGACAATTCGCGCCAGGTAGCATGCTACCAAAAGTCGAAGCTGCTATCGATTTTGTAACCAACCGCCCAGAAGGCAAGGCTGTTATCACTTCCCTCAGCAATCTAGGCGCCTTGATCGAGTCCGAAAGCGGAACAATTATTGTTAAAGACTAGCCATTTAAACCCAAGTACAAGCTCTAACCAGGAGTACTCAGGTAAACCAACATCATTCGTTTTTATACTTTGTGGCATAGTTTAGGAGGAAAAACAAATGAGTGAAAAAACAAAAAAAAGGTTCCAAATGCCTTCATCTTACACTGTTTTGATCATTATTATTGCTATCATGGCAATCTTGACTTGGATCATTCCAGCAGGTAAGTATGACACGAACGAAGCAGGTGGCCTCATTGCAGGTACCTATCAAACTGTTGAATCTAATCCCCAAGGGATTTACGATATCCTAATGGCTCCGATTCGGGCGATGCTCGGTCACGAACCAACTAAAGCCGCTATTGACGTAGCCTTCTTCATCCTCATGGTTGGAGGATTTCTAGGTGTCGTCAATGCGACAGGCACATTAGATGTTGGTATTGCCTCTATTGTTAAGAAATACAAAGGACGCGAAAAAATGCTGATCCTCATCCTCATGCCCCTCTTTGCACTTGGAGGAACAACTTATGGTATGGGTGAAGAAACCATGGCATTTTACCCACTCCTTGTTCCTGTTATGATGGCTGTTGGTTTTGATAGCATTACTGCCGTTGCCATCATTCTACTAGGTTCCCAAGTCGGCTGTCTTGCCTCTACTCTCAATCCTTTTGCTACTGTTATCGCTTCTGATACCGCAGGTGTGTCATCTATGGACGGAGTTATCCTTCGTATCATCTTCTGGTTTGTTATGACAGGTATTAGTACTTACTTTGTCTACCGCTATGCAGAAAAGATTCAAAAGGATCCCACAAAATCACTTGTCTACTCTCAACGTGAAGAAGACCTTAAACACTTCAATGTCACTGATAACGAAAATGCTCCATCTGTCTTGAACAAGAAACAAAAACATGTTCTTGCCTTGTTCATCTTGACTTTCATCATCATGATCGCCAGCTTTATCCCTTGGGTAGACTTGCACATCACTCTATTTGAAGACTTCAAGAATTGGTTGATTGGTCTTCCTGTTATTGGTGGAGCTATCGGTTCATCTGCTCTACCATTCGGTAGCTGGTACTTCCCAGAAGGTGCGATGCTATTTGCTGTGATGGGTATTCTTATTGGTGTTGTTTACGGTCTCAAGGAAAGCAAGATTATCTCTACCTTTATGGCTGGTGCAGCAGATCTTCTCACCGTAGCCTTGATTTGTGCAGTAGCTCGTGGTATCCAAGTTATCATGAACGACGGTATGATTACTGCAACTATTCTACACTGGGGTGAAGTCGGACTTCAAGGTCTCTCTTCTCAGGTCTTCATCGTTTTGACCTACCTCTTCTACCTTCCTATGTCATTCCTTATCCCATCTTCATCTGGACTTGCTAGTGCTACAATGGGAATCATGGCACCACTTGGTGAGTTCGTTAACGTAAAACCTAGTCTCATCATCACTGCCTATCAATCTGCATCTGGTGTACTAAACCTTGTCGCTCCAACTTCTGGTATCGTTATGGGGGCTCTCGCGCTCGGCCGTATCAGTCTAGGAACTTGGTGGAAATTTGTTACTAAACTCATTGTCGTTATTGTCATTGTGAGCATACTTCTTCTTATCCTAGGTACCTTCCTACCATTCCTTTAGAACAAAGTATGAGGTAAAACGGATGAATTCATATATCACCGACTCCATTAAACAGAGCTTTTTACAGAGTTTAAAGACTCTTATCTCCTACCCATCTGTTCTCAAAGAAGGAGAAAATGGCACACCTTTTGGACAAGCTATTCAAGACGTTCTAGAAAAGACGCTGGAAATCTGCCGTGAACTTGGCTTTAAAACTTATATTGACCCCAAGGGTTATTATGGCTATGCAGAGGTTGGTGAGGGAGAACTTCTTGCCATCCTCTGTCACTTGGATGTTGTGCCTGCAGGAGATTTAACAGATTGGCAATCTCCTCCATTTGAAGCAACTATCAGAGAAGGAAAACTCTACGGACGAGGGGCACAAGACGATAAGGGGCCTTCACTGGCAGCTCTCTATGCAGTGAAAAGCTTACTTGACCAAGGTATCCAGTTCAAAAAACGCGTACGTTTTATCTTTGGTACGGATGAAGAAACTCTTTGGAGATGTATGGCACGCTACAACGCCCTCGAAGAACAAGCCAGCATGGGATTTGCACCAGATTCGTCATTTCCTTTGACATACGCTGAAAAGGGGCTCCTTCAAGTCAAGCTTCATGGCCCCGGTTCTGATCTTCTCAAGCTCGATGTCGGAGGTGCCTTTAATGTCGTACCAGATAAGGCAAATTATCAAGGTCCTCTTTATGAAGCGGTTTGTAGAGGTTTGAAGGAAGCAAATTTTGATTACCAAACCACAGACCAAACCGTGACCGTACTTGGAGTACCTAAACACGCCAAAGATGCTAGTCAAGGTGTCAATGCAGTCATTCGGCTTGCTAGTGTGCTCGCACCTCTCCAACCCCACCCTGCCCTCCATTTTCTAGCCGACAAAGCAGGGCAAGATGGTAGAGGGCTTGGAATCTTTGGAGAAGTTGCTGATGAACCGTCTGGTTCCCTTTCCTTTAATGTCGCAGGGTTGACCATCAATCCCGATCGCTCCGAAATTCGGATCGACATACGTATACCTGTGCTAGCAGATAAGGAGAAACTGGTGGCACAGCTCACCCAGTGCGCCAAAGACTACCAACTTGACTACCAAGAATTTGACTATCTAGCACCCCTCTATGTCGCAAGAGATAGCCAACTTGTTACTACCCTTATGCAAGTCTACCAAGAAAAAACCGGAGATAAAACTCCTCCTCTCTCATCAGGTGGTGCTACCTTTGCCCGCACCATGCCAAACTGTGTAGCCTTTGGCGCTCTTTTCCCAGGAGCACAACAAACTGAGCATCAGGCAAATGAAGCAGCTGTCCTAGACGATCTATATCGCGCTATGGACATCTACGCAGAGGCGGTTTACCGTCTCGCAACCTAACCAGATAATCGTTTCTACCAAAAAAATCCCGCAGATTTGCGGGATTTTCTCTTACATCAATGCGCCAACATTTCTTGGGCGATTTCTTGACCAGATAGGTTACCTGGATAGTAGGTTGGCCAGTTATCCATCTCCTCAAAGAGAGCTTCTTGACTGGTGCCCCCAAAGAAGATATGGAAATGTTCTGCCTTGACTGGGGCGATATTGTGGTCACTAAACTGAACATACTTGAACTGTCCAGCGTCCGCATCCGTCGCTTCAAAGAGGAAGCGCACGCCACGATTGCCTTTCTTATAGGTTAAGATTTTCTTGCCGACATACTTGTAGGTGAATTTCTTGCCTTGGCCACCTTGAACAAATTCCATAGTGTTGTCCGTGATGTTGATTTTGGTCACATCTGTCTGATAGCCTTTTCTATAGTAGGCCTTATACTCTTCCTTGGTCATCTTGCCAGTCAACTTAGCCTTGTAATCAAAGACTTGATCAAAGGTCCCATCTTCAAGGAAAGGATAGACCGACTGCCAGTTACCAGCATAGTCACTCAAGGTGCGGTCCTTGACGTCTGCATCCTCAAAGTAACCATTGTGAACTGTCTTGGTGTTTTCTTCCTTCTCTGGTTCGATTTCTGGTCCTTCTTGGTCTGTTGTCTGCTTCAAAGCCTTGAGGTTTTTCTCCATGACGGAGATATAGTCCTCACCAGCCTTGGTTGCTTCTTCTGTCAGACTTTCTAGCGGATTGAGCACGTCTAGTTTGACGCCCGTTTCTTTTGAGAGTGTATTGGCGAGGGCTTGTGAGGCATTTTCTTCAAAGTAGATATAAGAAATCTTGTTTTTCTTGATATACTCGGTCAATTCTGCCAAACGTGCCGCTGATGGTTCTGCATCTGGTGAGAGACCTGAGATGGATACTTGCTTGAGACCGTAGTCCAAGGCAAGGTAGTTAAAGGCAGCGTGCTGGGTCACAAAGCTCTTTTGTTTCGCTTGAGACAAGCCATCTGTGTAGGCCTTATCCAAGGCTTGCAATTTTTCAATATAGGCAGCCGCATTCTTTTCAAAAGTCTCTTTTTTATCAGGATAATCTGCTGACAAGCTATCACGGATATGTTCTACTAGTTTAATGGCGCGTGCTGGTGAAAGCCAAACGTGGGGATCGTAGTCGTGATGGTGACCCTCACCGCCATGATCATGCCCTTCCTCTTCTTCCTCACCACCTGGCAAGAGGAGCATATCACCTGTCGCCTTGATAGTTTTCACCTTTTTCTTATCCAAGGATTCTAGCAATTTTGGAACCCAAGTTTCCATATTTTCATTTTCATAGACAAAGGTATCTGCATCTTGGATTTTGGCAACTGCCTTGGCAGACGGTTCGTATTCATGAGGTTCTGTACCAGCACCGATTAAGAGTTCTACATTAGCAGTATCTCCTGCGACTTGCTTGGTAAATTCGTAGACAGGGTAAAAGGTTGTCACGATATTGAGTTTCCCATCTGCCTGTTTTTGATTGGAACAAGCCACTAAAAACAGGGCACATAGACTAGCTAGTAGTAAGCTCAGTTTTTTCATTTCATTCTCCTATTTGATAAAACGTTTCAGTAGACTGACTAACAAAAAGACAGCTACAAAGATAATGGTGATACTAGCACTGGCAGGGGTTTCTGCATAGTAGGAAATATAGAGACCTGCCACCATTCCCAAAAAGCCAATAGCGCTGGCTAGTAACATAACGGATTTGAAGTTTTTCCCCAGACGAAGGGCAATACTAGCTGGCAAGACCATAATGGTCGATACCAAAAGAGCTCCTGCTGCTGGAATCATAAGGGCAATGGCCACCCCTGTCACCATGTTAAAGAGGATAGACATGGTACGAACTGGCAAGCCATCCACAAAGGCCGTGTCCTCATCAAAAGTCAGGATATACATTGGTCGCAAGAACAAGAAAGTCAAGAGCAAAACGACCGCAGCAATGGCAAAGAGGAACATCACCTGCTCCTGGCTAATAGTCACAATAGACCCAAAGAGATATTGGTCCAAACTCATGGAGCTCGAACTTTTCCCCTTACTCATCACGATAAGAGACACTGCAAGTCCTGTTGACATGAGGATGGCAGTCCCGATTTCCATAAAGTTCTTATAGACTGTCCGGAGATACTCTAGAAAGACCGCTGCAATCAAGACAATAGCAATGGTTGAAATAGTTGGAGAAATTCCCAAAACCAGACCAAAGGCTACCCCTGATAGAGAAACGTGACTGAGGGTATCGCTCATGAGACTCTGACGACGTAAGATAAGGAAGGTCCCAAGAACCGGAGAAAAGAGACTCATGGCAATGACCGCCAAGAAGGCCCGCTGCATAAAGTCATAAGATAACAAACTAAGCATGGTCCACCTCCTGGTCGCTTTCGTGAACGTTGAAACAACGCCATGGCGAGTCTTGGTTACGAACTAGATGGATATTGCGATCTGCGTAGTCCTTGACTTCCTCAGGGTCATGGGTAATCATCAAAACAGCCTTGCCATGATGGTGGGCACTATGGTGCATGAGTTCGTAAAATTCATTTTTGCTTCCAGCATCCATCCCTGTCGTCGGCTCATCCAAGACAAAGATATCTGGATCAGAAGCAAACATCCGAGCAATCACTGCTCGTTGCTTTTGCCCCCCCGAGAGGGAGCCAATTCGTTTGTCACGGTGTTCCCACATACCAACCGAGTCTAGACTGGCCTTGATATGTTCCTCATCATGAGCATTCAAGCGACGGAACCAGCCCTTTCGCGGATAGCGACCCGACTTGACAAATTCATAAACCGTACTTGGAAAGCCAGCATTAAAACTGGCTATCTGCTGGGGAAGATAAGCTATCCTTAGCTTTTTTCCATGAGTATTTGTCTTTGAGATGGTTACCTTGCCAAATCTTGGTTGCAAGATGCCTAGGCTCGCCTTGATCAGCGTTGTCTTGGCAGCTCCATTTTCACCAGTCAGGGTGACAAACTCCCCACTATCAACACTGTAGTTGATATGTTCGAGGACAGGTTCCTTGTCATAATAGAAAGACAAGTCCTCTACTGTAATATACCGCATTATTTGATTTCTCCTACTAAAGCAGTTAAAAACCGCTGGATAACTTCTTGTTCATTTGGAGTAAACTGACTTGCTACTTGTTCATAGGCTAAGAGCGTGTGTTCATGATGATGGTGGTGTTCCTCTGCCACTGGTCGAGCTAGTTCTGTCAGTTGATAAAAAATCACACGCGCATCCTTTGGATCTCTGGATGTCTCTAACATGCCCTCTTTAACCAAAGACTTGATAGCCTTGGTCACTGCTGCCTGACTGACATTGAGACGACGAGCCAACTCCGAGTTGGTTAGGGATTCTTCGGACAGGAGCATGAGGATGTGTTCCTGAGTATTGGTCAAGGCTACGTCACTTGTGCAATGCCCGATCAGAATTTCATGCTGGTTCTCAGATCTCAAGATCACCTCGTTTAAAAAGTTATCGATTTCCTGTGCAAGCTGTCTCATGTGTTACTCCTTCCCTAGCTATCTTTTTCGTAAAAACATAGATAGCCACCGATTCTTTACTGGTTAATTATATCATAAACCAAAAAAGAGTCAAGGGAAAAAGGCGTAAAAACGTTTCCCTAGACTCTTCTAGATGTAAAATTTAACCTATTTTTGCTTTGGTTTTCGGCTCGATAAGATACCTGCCAAACCAGCTACCATTCCCATCAAGAGCAAGAAGATGGACTGTTCACTTCCTGTATTTGGGAGAGCTTTTTCTGAGACAACTGCCTTCTTGCTAAATTGCCCCGCCACCTCATAAGTCAATGGCACATTTGTAGTCGCATCGTTAGCATCCGCATTCGTTTGAGGCATTTCTACCGGCAGACTAAAAGTTGTAGAATCCACAGAAATCGTCCGTGAGTTCGGATTGATCTTTTCATACTGGGTCAAATCAGCGGTTTTCAGATACTCTTCAAAGGCAGCATCCATAGATGGGCCTTCTTCACGAGCGCCACCCAACATAGTGTAGCCATCACCACCTGCAGCTAAGAAATCATTGGTTGCAAGGTAGTAAGTTTTTGCGAGGTCCAGAAGATCATAACGACCAGTCGCACGGTTTTTGACCTGGATGGCCAAGACACGTTTTCCTGATGGTAGGTTGGTATCATAGTAAACCTTCACACCTGAAACTTGCAAGAAGCCACCACTTGGTTCTAGCAATGGTTGTCCGTTCTCATCCAAGACCTTCTTGCCATCTTTATCGACCTGCAAGATAGATCCGAGTGACTTTTCAAACATATCCAAGACTTGTTGCCCCGTCACTTGGATTTGTGAAATGGTATTTCCAAATGGAAGAACGGCAATGACATTTCCTTTAGTGATTGGTTTGCCTTTTGCAATGGTTTCACGCAAGCCACCACCATTTGTCACAGCGATGTCAGTCGGATGGCTAAATCCTGTTTGACCATACTGATAGAGGGAGTCTGCCACGACGTTTCCGAGGTTGGTTTCACGAACCCGAACATTTTCACGATCTCCGTTGAGTTCTACAGGGCTGTTTGAAACGACTTCAACAGCATTTTCAGCATCGTATTTTTGTTTAATGTCTTTGACTAGTTTTTCAACTGTTGGATTGGCTGGTAATTTTTTAGCATCAGCAGCCGGAATCTGAGTTGGATTGCCCAAAAGCTGACGTGATTTGTAGGTGATTTTCCCTACATTATGAAGGTAGCTTCCTGTCTGGTTATAGGTAACATTATCTCCATAGGTTGTTGATTCTACTGTATGAGAGTGACCATCGATTACTGTTACGCGTTTCCCTTTCAAACGAGGATTTTTAGACAAGGCTTCTGCCAAAGTTGAACCGCGCCATTCGACTGGGGTTGTAGTATCAACACCCAAGTGAGCGAGTACGACATAGTGTTTGTAGTCCTTACCTTCTGCACGCGCCTTTGCTTGAACTTCTTCGATAACCTTATTGACTTCAGAGATTGGATCTGTAAAAGTTACCCCTTTGACATTTTTAGGGTGAGTTTTGGTAGCTGTTTCAGGTGTCGTCACACCAATCACAACAAACTCATCACCCTCAACAGTCTTATCTTTATCAACGATTGTAGAAGCTTCAAAGAGACGGGCGCCATTGACATAGGTATTTGAACTAAGTAATGGGAATTTCAAGATTTCCTTGTATTTTTTAGCTTCGTCTAAACCAAAGTCAAACTCATGGTTTCCCACTGCCATGGCATCATACTGCATCTGATTGAGAATTTCGGCGCGTGCTTCACCCTTAGTAGAGTTGGAAATCGGTAAACCTTGGAAAGCGTCTCCCGCGTCAACAACCAGCGTATTTTGATTTGATTTCGCACGCTCCTGCTCAATGACAGTCGCTAACTTAGCATCACCAATTACTCCCTTTTCCTCTACAATACGACCATGGACATCATTGGTGTGCAAGATAACCGTGTCTTTTTCTTCTTTAAGAGATTCAACAGAAGCTTCCTTTGCTTCCGCCGATTCAGCACTTGCGGGACTTGCCGCCTCTGTTGTTGGAGCTACAGGAGTTTCTGAAGTTGCAGGATTTGTTACTACTGCTGGGCTTTCTGCAGGGGCAGCTGCTTCTTCAGCATAGACCTGTCCAGCTAAAAAAGCTGGGGCCAGTAGGGCTGTCGACAAGACAGGTAATAAGAAGCGTTTATTCATTTTGAAATCCTTTTCTTTTCTTTTTTCCTTTATATTATACGATATTTCTAAAAAAATGAAACTTTTAACCTATTTTCATCTAAAATATTCGCTATTTAACCAAAAAAACCTGAACAAAAAGTTCAAGTTTTTTTAATCGATTTATTGGAAATCTTTGATATTTCCATCATAGGTCGCCCAGTCCTTACTAAAGAAACGGTCATTCATCTTGTAGTCTGGAGCTGGTTTTGGATCCGTCAAGAAGGGATTGACAACTTTATCAAAAGCCAGCCAACCCAACCAGCCTAAATGGATGGTATCCTTGATAAAATAAGGTTCTCCTCCTTTTTTAGAAAAGTCAGCAATATTGGTAAAGCCTTGACTTTCTAACTGGTAACGAATTTTCTCCACTGCATGTTGATACATTTCTTCACTGAGTTCTGTGTATTCCATCCATTTCTTGTTGACAGGCTGGATAACAAAGAGGACATTGACCTTTGATTTGGCAAATTGATTGAGAACCAGCTGCAAATCATTGTATTCAGACGACTTTAGGAAGTTATAATTTTTTTGATACCCTTCCCATTTTTTTAAGTCTTTTTTGACCTCATACGTGTAGAAATGATTCTCCATCCCCATATCGTTATTGGTCGTATTTGCCTCTGCATCCTTACGGGCAATTTCTTCTAAAGCGTCATAGGAAAACTGATCAGGAAGATCTTTTAAATAGTTTTCTACATGTTCTTTGTACTTGAGTTTCCCCCGAATAGAAAATTGACCAAAAAGAGAGGACTGCTTTTCATTGAATCGTGCAAAGAGGTTGATGATAAGTCGATCAGCATCTGACAAGTCCTCTCCTTTTGAAAGCTTTTGAAGGATGCCTTTCAGTGCCACACTCGGGTTCTGCTTCAACAAACGCGTCGCAGCATGCTTAGCCGAGATGTCCCCAGATTGATTTTCCAAAAAAGCTGTCAACTGGTCGCTATTAAAGAATCTCTGAAACGCTGCTGGCTCGTAATCCGTCTCTGTAAACCACTGAGGAGAGATGACAAACACCGCCTGCTTTTCCTCAATTTCTGGCAGAATCTGCTGCAAACCGAAATATTGGTTAAGCGAGGCCGCTCCTGCCTGACCCATAAAGTACGGGCGATAGGGACGATTGTATTTTTCTGCTAAAACAGCTGGATGGACACTATCAAATCGAATCCATTCACTTGACCCTAAAAAAGGGACAAAACGCATATTGGGATCCGTTAGCGCCCTCACTTTTTGACTTCTCTCTTTAAAACTTTCTCTACTGATGGAAGCTGCAGAGTACTTCTCCTCCATCAGATTGTGGCTTTGTTTACTAGGAAAGAAATAGATGAGCAAAAGAACCAAAAAAGCTGCAGCAAATATGGGTCCGAAGATTAGCCACAAGCGTTTAAGCATTCTTTAACTCCGCAATACCTTCCACGATTTTATTAGCTGTATTCCAGTCATCACGACCAAACTCCGTCACTGGAACACGAATGTCAAAACGATTTTCAATCTCAACAATCAATTCAACCGTCCCCATACTATCCAAGACACCAGCATCAAAAAGATCTTCATCCATCATGTCAGAAACATCTTCCATAAACAACTCATCAATAATTTCAATAACTTCTGATTTGATATCCATTTTTTATATCCTTTTATTTTTTAAACCACAAATCATTCAAAAATCCAGAAAAGATTAAGAATGAAACCATAACGACATGGAAGGTGACAACCATGCCAAGCAACTGAATCCAGCGATTCTCAGGTAAGGAACCCTTCCCAGCTTTTTTCCGTTCTTTATTGAGCGCTTTTTTCTTACGAACCCAAGCGTCATTGATGACCAGCCCAATCCCATGAAAAAGTCCATAGGCGATGTAGTACCAGGTCACACCATGCCAAAATCCCATAATCAGCATATTTACAATATAGGCGACACTTGAGGTGACGTTGCGATTCTTAAAGACCTTCTTTCTGGTTAGAACCATGACCATCCGCATAAAAACAAAGTCACGGAACCAGAAAGACAGACTCATGTGCCAGCGATTCCAAAACTCTTTTAAATCCCTAGACAAAAAGGGCTTGTTAAAGTTGATAGGACTATGAATCCCCATCAAGTTTGAAATGGCTAGGGCAAACATAGAGTAGCCCGCAAAGTCAAAGAATAATTCTAAACCAAAGGTATACATCACCGCCAGAGCATAATGATTAAAGAAACCGCCTGTCTGCAAAGCCAAATTTTTCAGCGGAGGCAATAATGTCTCTCCTAGAATATGAGCCAAGATAAACTTGTAGAGGAAGCCAAGCATGATATACTTGACAGCCTCTTCTAGCATATCCATCAACTCATCTCGCTCAGGAATGTTCTGATAATTTTCATTAAATCGCTTAAAGCGATCGATTGGACCACTTGAAAAAGTCGGCATGAAGAGAAGGAAACGAAGGAATTCCCAGAGGGTAAAATCCTTAATCACTCCATCTCTCAGCTCGATGATAATCCCAACCGAACGAAACGTCAGATAAGAAATTCCCAAAAATCCAAGCAAAGACTGCATTCCATTGATAGCTGGTTGCACCTTGACAAAGATAATCGGAAGTAGGGACAGAAAACTAATTAGGTAGAAGACCCATTTGCCATCCTTACTTTTTCGATAGTGCTTGTAGAAAAGCAGGAGCACTATTTCCCAGCAAAGGTAAATACCCAATGCAACTAGTTGATTCGTCTTTCCACCGACCAACATGGTGACGATAAAGAAGAGACTAACCAGCACCTCGTACCAGGCAAAACGTTTCTTAAAAAAGAGCCCGATAAATATCGGTAGGGTCGCAGCAATCACATACAAAAAATAATAAAGATTGCCATAAGGTTCCAAATGAGGTAGCTGTTTGTAAAGCTCCATCATCTATTGTTTACCTCATTAATCAAGCCCTTAATATCAATTTTACCATTAGGCGTTAGTGGTAAACTATCTCGATAGAGGAATTTCGATGGCATCATATAAGACATCATGATATCTGCTAGGTCTTCCTTAATAGCCTTGGTAATATCGATATCACGTTCAAACTGCTCGCGGACACCGTCCTTTAGGATAACATAGGCCAGTAGATTTTGCACCTTGTGGTCCTTGTTATAACGTGGAACAGCAACAGCCGACTCGATATAGCGAGATTTGTTGAGGTTTTGAGAGACATCTTCAAGCTCAATACGATAACCGTTAAACTTAATCTGGAAATCCATGCGTCCACCATAGAGAAGCAAGCCCTCATCTGTCATAGTTCCTACATCCCCTGTGTGGTAGGCCGGAAGACCTTCGAACTCAAAGAAAGCTTCTGCTGTTTTTTCAGGATTATTCATATAGCCTTTTGAAACAGCTGGCCCAGAAACAATGATTTCTCCCTGTTCACCATTTGGCAGTTTTTTGCCTTCCTCGTCAATGATAAAGGTCGGAGAATCGGCCTTGGTATAGCCGATTGGCAGGCGTTTGAGAGTCGTCAACATCTCGTCTGTTACGGCAACAGCTGATAGGGCTACTGTCGCTTCTGTTGGACCGTAGGCATTGATAATACGGGCATTTGGGAATCGCTCACGCAGTTTTTGAGCTGTTTTGACCGTCAATTCTTCACCATCAAAGTAGAAATGCGTAATTCCTGGCATTTTCTCACTATTAAAATCTTCTGACAACATGGCCATATCGGCAAAGGAAGGCGTTGAGGTCCAGATAGCGATTGGCAATGAAAAGATGGTCGCAAATAGTTGCTTAAAGTCCTGAGTAATGGCTGAAGGAAGAGCGAAGAGCGTACCACCAAGTGCCAAGGTTGGCGCCCAATACATGACAGATAGGTCAAAAGAATAAGGGGGTTGAGCCAGCATTTGTGGACGACTTGGCGTCGCAAATTCCTTGTCTGTAATCATCCAGTTGGTAAAACTGAGGAGATTGTCATGGGAAATCTGCACTCCCTTTGGCTTACCAGTCGTACCAGAAGTAAAGATGATGTAGTAGTTATCATCTCCCTTGACTGGATGCGTAATCTCATAGCTAGAAGCTTGAGCAAAGGCTTCTTGGACTTGCTCTAAATTCAGCATCGGTGTGCTAGTTTGCTCTAATGGAAAATCCGAGATGGCAATAATCAAACTTGGCTCTGCAACTTCTACGATAGCAGAAACTCGTTCCAAGGCCGAATGGCTGTCAATTGGAATATAGGCATGTCCCGACTTAGTCAGCGCCACAAAGGTAGCCAACATCTCATACTCCTGACCACCAAAAACGACGACTGGAGATTTCTCAGGCAAGCCTAGTTGATCGATGGTTGCAGCCAAACTATCCGAATCAGCCTTCAGTTCACCATAAGTATGTTCTTGACCTAAAACATTGTAGACAGGATATGTTGGTTGCGTTTGAGCAAAGTGCTCAATCGTTTCAATCATATCTTTTATCGGTTTATTAGACACGGTTTTTCTTCTCCTTCAAACTAGAACTCATTATAAATAAAGGTTCCTTGACTCTGACCAAGGTAACTAAAAAAATAAAGCAAACCAAGTAAGATTACAAAATATAGGACGGTCTGTCCTAAAAACATATACAATTTTCTGTGTTTTCCCATAGTTAGTGTGTTCAATTTTCTATGATTTTTCAAAAAAGCTATGCAACTATGCATTTACTGTCTTATCTTCCTAACATTTTACCATTTTATCAACCTTTTTTTCAACTGTTTACCATAACTTAAAAGTTCGTTTTAGCTTATTTTAAGACAAGTTAAAATATTAATAAAAATTGTTATCAAAAATCTCTTTTCCTCGAAATCCTGACACCCATTATCATACATTAAACAATTAAAGAGATGACAGCAAACACACGGCTCCCCCTTTGGGCATTTTTATGCTAAAATAGTAGCTATGGATAAAATTATTAAAACAATATCAGAAAGCGGAGCCTTTCGTGCTTTTGTCCTTGATAGCACAGAAACCGTCCGCACTGCTCAGGAAAAACATCAAACTCAAGCCAGTTCAACTGTCGCACTTGGTCGTACCCTTATCGCTAGCCAAATTCTCGCAGCCAATGAAAAAGGAAATACCAAGCTAACGGTTAAAGTTCTTGGAACGAGCTCTCTCGGTGCCATCATCACAGTCGCAGATACCAAGGGCAACGTCAAAGGCTACGTTCAAAATCCAGGTGTTGACATCAAAAAGACTGCAACTGGTGAAGTCCTTGTCGGACCTTTTGTCGGAAATGGTCAATTTCTCGTTATCACAGACTACGGTACTGGAAATCCCTACAACTCCATGACTCCTCTCATCTCTGGGGAGATCGGTGAAGACTTGGCCTATTACCTGACAGAAAGCCAACAAACACCTTCAGCAGTCGGCCTCAATGTCCTTTTAGACAAAGACGACAAGGTCGAAGTTGCCGGTGGTTTTCTTCTCCAAGTTTTGCCAGGAGCCAAGGAAGAGGAGATTGCTCGCTTTGAGAAACGCATCCAAGAAATGCCAGCTATCTCAACACTTCTGGAAAGTGACGACCATATCGAAGCACTTCTCAAAGCTATCTACGGCGACGAATCCTACAAACGCCTATCTGAAGAAGAAATCCGTTTCCAATGCAACTGCAGCAAAGACCGCTTTATGAACGCTCTTGCTAGCCTTCCAAGCTCAGACTTACAGGAAATGAAAGAGGAAGACCACGGGGTAGAAATTACTTGTCAATTCTGTCAAACAACCTATAACTTTGATGAAAACGACCTGGAGGAACTCATTCGTGACAAATCTTAATACACCTTTTATGATTGGCAATGTTGAGATTCCCAATCGTACTGTTTTAGCGCCCATGGCTGGTGTCACCAACTCAGCCTTTCGTACCATCGCAAAAGAGCTTGGAGCTGGACTTGTTGTGATGGAAATGGTCTCTGACAAGGGAATCCAATACAACAACGAAAAAACCTTGCATATGCTTCACATCGATGAAGGCGAAAATCCCGTTTCTATCCAACTCTTTGGTAGTGATGAAGACAGCCTCGCACGCGCAGCAGAATTCATCCAAGAAAATACCAAGACTGATATCGTCGATATCAACATGGGCTGCCCAGTTAACAAAATCGTGAAGAACGAAGCTGGCGCTATGTGGCTCAAGGATCCAGACAAAATCTACTCTATTATCAACAAGGTCCAATCTGTCCTTGATATTCCCCTCACAGTCAAGATGCGTACAGGATGGTCTGATCCATCCTTAGCCGTGGAGAATGCGCTAGCTGCTGAGGCTGCAGGTGTCTCTGCCCTCGCTATGCATGGTCGTACCCGTGAACAAATGTACACAGGTCACGCAGACCTTGAGACCCTTCACAAGGTCGCTCAAGCTTTGACCAAGATTCCATTTATCGCCAACGGTGACATCCGTACGGTCCAAGAAGCCAAACAGCGTATCGAAGAAGTCGGTGCTGACGCAGTCATGATTGGTCGCGCAGCCATGGGAAATCCCTACCTCTTCAACCAGATCAATCACTATTTTGAAACTGGAGAAATCCTCCCTGATTTGACTTTTGAGGATAAGATGAAAATCGCCTACGAGCATTTGAAACGCTTGATTAACCTCAAAGGGGAAAACGTTGCCGTTCGTGAATTCCGTGGCCTCGCTCCTCACTACCTTCGGGGAACATCTGGTGCAGCCAAACTCCGTGGAGCCATTTCACAAGCTAGCACCCTAGCAGAGATTGAAGCCCTCTTGCAATTAGACAAAGTATAATACACAAAAAACCGTAACTCGCTTGGAGTTTACGGTTTTTTAAATCCTAGGAAAACCTAGATACTATTATTGAATCAAGGCAACGCTTGAAACTTTACCATCCGCACCTGTTGTAATTTGGATGATTTTTCCTTCACCGATTTTGGCATTATACTTACCATCATCAAGTGTGTAAGAGTAGCCTCTGATAGAATAGTTTTCTTTCTTTCCATCTGCAGTTTCTACTGTAAATTGGCCCCCTGATGAAACCATAATAGTTTCGCCATTCGCTCCCTTCCAGTTGCCTGCAGCTGCTGAGAAATCACCATCAACCATGGTTAAAACACCCTTGTAGCGTTTGTTGTATTCTGCTTGCTTGTCTTGAAGTTGGCGGTCAGTTGTTGGATCATAGCCTGACTGGTTAGACTGGGCTTGAGAACCTTGCTGAGTTGAAGGTGCCTGAGATGGGGCTTGTTGACTAGGAGCTGCTTGTTCTTGTCTTGATTCAGGTGCTGGTTTCGCTTGTGACTGATCTGCCGTTGTAGAAGACTGACCAGAAGATGCCTGAGCCTTTTCAGATGAAGCTGAGCTTGAAGATTTTTGTGTCTTGCTTTCTTTGCTAGAAGAGGCTGCTTTAGAACTTGATGATTGACTTGTCTTGGCAGAGCTACTGGTTTGAGTGGTTTCATTTTTATTTCCACAAGCTCCTAGTAGCAAGGTAGAAGCCAATACAGTCGCTGCCATCAATTTGATATAGGTTTTCTTTTTCATTTTCTACTCCTTTGTAACATTTTTGAAATGTTAAGAAATCTTTTTGTAATATAATTGTAACATTGAGCCTTGAATCTGTCAACTATTTAGAGAACCTATTTTAAAAATTGTTCCCTCCACTATTTCAATTCGTAATCGAAACTAAAAAATAGAAAATTTCTTAGATTAGAGTCATTTTTTTACATCACTCTTGTGTAATCGCTTGCATGATTTTGAATAAAGGCCTATAGTACTATTGAAATAGGATAAAAGCATCTAATAACAGCAAATAAAGAGGTCGGGAACTTTGTCCTGACCTCACTTTTATTTCAATCGATAGGTTTTTCTTGGTTTCTTTTTGGGTACTCGTTTAAGTCCGACTTCTTCTACATATTCTCCGTATTTTACGAGAAAGTTATTGCTGACGATTGGGCGTCCTGGGTTGATGAGATTGACCAGTTCAGTTCCCTCGTAGACAGTGAACTCTTCCTCTAGCAGATAGAGGAAGGTTGGATTCCAGTCGAGACGGCCTTGGATTCGTTTGATGGATTCTTGGATAATGGCATAATGGTCAAAGGCGAAGGCTCTCTCGTCCAGCTCGACTCCCTCTAGGAAACATTTCCCTGTCTGGAAATCGACATCTACAAAAACCACATCCTTGGCATCGTCACCTGCCTGAACCAGTTCTAATGCACGACTAGGTAGGTACACTAAGTGGGCAATGGTCACTGTCCAGCCCCGTGGATCACGACCGGGGGTCGATACGGTCATCAATTGCTCGATTTTTTCCAAAGGTAGATCGAGATTGACTTCTTCTCTCACCTCGCGTTGACAGGCATGTGCAGCATCTTCTCCCTTGTCCATAAAGCCTCCAACTAAGGCCAAACAGTTTTGATAAGGGTGAGCCTTGCGACGGATCAGCAGGAGCTTGATCTTTCCTTCGACAAAGCAGTAGGCTACCATATCCACCGTCACACTTGGTTTTTCGTATTGAGGGAGTTCCTGTTTGTAGTACCAATCCAAAAACTGCTCTTGACTGGCATGGATTTCAAAATATTCTTTTTCCGTCATCCCTGCTGGAATCATCGTATCTGCCATCTTATGCCTCCTTTCGAACTGCCTTGGTCCATTGGTACCATCCCACTAGACTGTTCAGTGTGTAAACCCAGTACATCCCTTGGATGTGGATATTTTCACCCCACCAGAGGTAGATACTAAAGAGATTGGTTGCAATCCAGAAAATCCATTGCTCACGGTAGAGACGTGTCATCAAGAGCTGACCAACACCATTGGTCGCATCAGTAACACTATCACGGAAAGGGCGAGCACTATGGATACTTTGGTAAGCCAAGCCCATACCAATCCAGATAATGGCAGTCAAGGCCAAGTACTTGAGCCAGTCAAGAACAGATAATTTCTTAGCTTCAAAGTGGGATTCTTCTGGTTTTTCTTGGTCATTGATACGATTGGACAACCAAGCATAGAGACCAATCGGCTGCATGACAAAGAAGTAAACAGTCGTCAAAACTTCGCCATAAAAAGTCGCATTCATGGCCAAAATCAAATAGATAGCTGAGTTAATAGCTCCAAAGAGATAATTGCTTGCACGACCTTCTGCTACCAAGATAACACAGATAATCCCAGTCCAAGAGGCAAACAAGCTCAACCAGTCATGACTTTCTGTATTTTGCGTGAATTCCAAGATTAAGGGAACACTTGACAGGACGATGAGATACAACCACTGGAAAAGGCTACGGCCGACAAAGAGATCTTTCCAGAGCAGGCGCATGATTCCTGCAAAACCGATCTTGCGGGCTTCCGCATGGACATTTTTAAAGTTTTCAATAAATTGTGTGATTTTTTCAGTTAGTTTGTTCATATTTTTCTCCTAATCTGCTTGGTAAATGGCATCAATAGCCACTTTGGCTGCTTCATAATTTCCTAGATAATCCTCAGCTAGATAAACTAGTGGAATGTTTGCTAAGTAGCGCTCCCTCATCTGATCCAAATGCTGGGAAAAACTATGACGAATATGGTCTTCTGCCATGGTCATATCTCTAAATCCGTCATTGACATAGGAACCGACAGGTTGCACAAAGAGAATCAAGTCCCATTTTTCCTTAGCCAATATCGAGACAAAGAGATTATCAAAAGTCTCTCCCGATAAGTCCCCTCGATCCTCAGTCTCCATGTAATAATCATAGTAGCCCTTGGTTACTAAGGAGTTGGTGTCAGCAATCACTAGACCTCGATTAGCATTACTATCGATTAACTTAGAGGTCTGGTCATACTGGCCCAACAGGAGATAATAGTAATCTTTTGGAGTCAATTCATCGTCGCGGACATTGTTTTTGATCTGGTACTCACGCGCGT